>NZ_FRAJ01000003.1:0-300000 GCF_900142285.1 Caminicella sporogenes DSM 14501
AATATACTTTTTGTTGGAACTCCTGGAGTGGGCAAGACTCATCTTGCTACTTCCTTAGGAATAGAGTGTGCAAAGCACAGATACTCTACATACTTCATTCATTTTCAGGAATTAATTTCACAATTAAAAAAAGCTTTAGCAGAAAACCGATTAGAAACTAGATTAAAACATTATTCAAAGTATAAAGTATTAATAATAGATGAAATAGGGTACTTACCGATAGATACAGATGCAGCTAACTTATTCTTTCAACTAATATCTAAAAGATATGAGCGTCATTCAACTATAATAACTACTAATGCTGCTTTTTCTAACTGGGGTGAAATATTTGGTTCAGCTACTTTAGCTCATGCTATATTAGATAGATTATTACATCATTCTCATGTTATTTCAATTAAAGGACCTTCATACAGACTTCAGTCAAAAATTGAATATTTTGACAGTTCTTCTGAAAACTATTGATTCGCTTTTTTGTACAAAATTATTTTCCACTTTTCGTACAAAGTTATATTGACATTTACATTTTAGCAAATTCTTTACGATCTTTATAACTTACATATTTAAAAGAATTTCTTAGCTGATGTATTATGCATCTTTGTATTTCTGATTTAGGAAATGCAGCCTGGATAGCTTCTTTAATTCCAGTTAAACCATCTACACTAAATATTAAAACATCTTCTACACCCCTGTTTTTAAGTTCATTTAAAACTCCTAACCAAAACTTTGAAGACTCACTTTCACCTATCCATATTCCTAGAATGTCTTTAAAACCTTCTAAAGTAACACCTAAAACCACATAGGCTGCCATATTTTTTACATGTCCATTATCACGTACTTTAAAATGTATAGCATCTAGAAATACGAAAGGATATATATGATCTAAAAGTCTATTTTGCCATTCTTTAACTCTAGGCATAACCTTATCAGTTATTTTACTTACCATATCTGCTGAAAGATTAATTCCATAAATATCTTTTATTTGTTCATTTATATCTCTAGCTGACATTCCTCTAGCATAAAGTGATATTACTTTTTCTTCTATTCCAGATATATCTGTTTTATTCTTAGGAATTACAATAGGCTGAAAATCTCCATTTCTATCCCTAGGTACTTCAATATCAATCTCTCCATATTTAGTCTTTACAGTTTTATTGGTATATCCATTTCTCTTATTATCTGTTTTTTTATTTGTTCTATCTCCCTTACTGTAACCCAGTTCCATTTCAAGTTCCGCTTCAAGCATTTCCTGAAGAGCATCCTTAAACATATCCTTTAAATATTCATAAAGATCGTCTGCTGTTTTTAAACCTCCTTCTGAAATCATTTGTCTTAATACTTCTTTAGGTAATGTGCTCATAAAAATACTCCTTTCTGACTTAATATTATTTTAGATTCTTGCCAGAAAGGAGCTTAAAATTACATCCAGACACAGATTTTATTACACTACCTATGAGGTAGATGATTAATTCATCTACCTCATACTCGTTTACTTTTTATATATTCTATTATGGGTATTACAGATTGAAAACATAATGCATAACATAAGCAAAACATAAAGATTAATAGAATTGTGATATCAGCATTTTTTAGAATAATATCTTGTTTTTGTATAATTGTAATGAAACTATATAGTCCTAAAGCAGCAAAGAATAAAAATCTTAATATCCAGTAAAGGAAAAATTTAAATTCCTTACTCATATCATCAACTCCTTTTTGTTAGTTAGTAAATTATAATAACTGTATCAAGTTTGAATCAAGGCAAAATTTATAATAAATTAACAGTTGGAATGTATAACTATTTAAATGGGTAAGGGTATACAAAAGCAGATTTATAGTAGATATTGAAAAAGTTATCATTTAGGTCAGGACAGTATTGCTTAAATGTTTTATAGTTTCTAAATGAGTGTCTTAATGCAGCAAATATCATTTGTTTATAAGGTTTATCTATTTGTTGAATTTCATGCTCTAATTCTGCAATTATAGTTTCAATGTTATTTAATTCAAATAGTGGATATTTAGTGTTTATGTAGCCGCAAATTTCAGGATTCAATTTAGATAAAAAATAAGCATCACTATTGCTAAAAACTTTGCAATAATCATTATTGAGTTCATCTAATATACTCAAGGGGATTTTGGTGAGGTCAAAATCAATAATTTTTGCATCAAAACCTTTTTGTTTAAGCCAATATGCTATTGAAGATGGTTCGTCGATTCCATCGGTTTCTATTAGGAATTTATTTAAATTTTCTAATGCCTTTTTTGAAAGTATATTATTATTGTTAACATGTTTTCTTGGCTTATTTAATAGCGATATGATCCTGACATCCCTATATAATTTGTTTTCAATTGGAAATATTTTAACTAAAGTTTCAATTTTATAAAAACGCATAATTTTAACCTCCTATTTTAGTGCCAAAGGGAATTTCTTTATTGCTTTATTTAAATGATTCATATCAAGATGAGTATAAACTTTAGTAGTATTTAGATCTTCATGACCTAAAAGTTTCTGAACACTTAGAAGATCTGCACCATTTTGAATTAGCAAAGTTGCGAATGAATGTCTACATTTGTGAATTGTATAGCCTTTGCCTTCTAAGCCTGACAATTTGATGTATTTTCTAAATAATGTCTGAAGGCCTGTTATACTAAGTCTATTACCTGTCGATGAAATAAATATTGCGTTATTTTTTAATGGTAATCTTGTTTGTAAATAGTTCCATAAGTCTTCATCGAGAGGGCTAAGCAAAGGAATAATTCTTTCTTTATTACCTTTTCCTTTTTTTACTGTAAGTGTATTGTTTTTAAAATCTACATCTTCCCAATTTAATGAAAGTAATTCGCTTCTTCTAACTCCAGTCATAATTAGCATTTCAAGAATTACTTTATCTCGAAGTGAGGTTTCGGATTTGTACTTCATAGGTGCATTTACTAGTTTTTTAAATCTTCTTCAGCAATAAAAATTGGAACTTGATCTGGCTCTTTTGGAGCATGGATGGGGAGCATTGGGTTTTTCATAATATATTCCATTTCGAGCAGGTATTTAAAAAAACTAGAGAGAGAATGAATTTTTCTCCTGATTGTTCTTACTTTATATTTTTTTTCAATTTTTAGATGTGTTATATATCTTCTCAAATCAGGTGTTCTTATTTTCTCAACATCAAGTGTGATTTTATTGTTTTTAAGAAAGGTTAAAAAAACAAAAAAGTCAGTAGAATAACTTGTTATAGTCGATTTTGAAGCATTTTTTTCTGCTTTTAAATAATTTAAAAATTCATCAAATAAATCTTCAATATTGTACATAACCCTTCACCTCCATTTTGTACAGAACCCAATAAATTTTTAGTTGCATAAAAAGAAATAATAATTTATAATTCTAGTTATGTACTGCAATTTTAAGTACATAACTTGGAGTTCTGTGCAATATTTTTATTCTTTGAAATATAGCCAAAAATAAAAATGGCTTAAAATAGCCATTTGCAGCACAAAAAGCATTCTTAAAAATGTTGATATAGAACTCGGCTTATAGACTTGCTCGTATATTGATAACATCTGCATTACAGCAGATGTTATTTTGATTTTGCCACCATTTAGTTTAGATTTTGATAACATAGATTTACAAGTAAATGAACAATACCATTAATTTGAAAGATATGACCATGTTTTATGGTCTTTTTTTTATAGTTTTGATAAAAGGTCAATGAAAATTAAATATTTTCGTATAAAGAATTTGGAGATTATAAATGCATATGTGATATAATTAAAATCAAAGTGTAAAGTGGACCGGGAAAGAGGTGAGATTGTATAAAAATGTTAAAATATACATCTACATTAAATCAATGCCTTTTTTGTATTTAGAACTTAAAAAGGCTGCCGCTTTTAAATTACAAGGTTTTAATGATATTGACATAAAAAGAAAAGCCATTAAAAGCAAATTTATTGGCTAAGATTTAAGATGGAGGTGAAGAAGTGAGATTTATTGAAAATTTATTTATAAAAAGTTTTAGAGGAATTAAAAATTTAGAGTTGAATGATTTGGGAGATATTAATATTTTTGTCGGAAAGAACAATAGTGGTAAAACATCTGTATTAGAAGCAATTGGAATTCTTCAATATCCTCTTGAGATAGGAAATATTATAAAGATAGGTAGATCAAGAGAGATATTTAATAATAAGAGTTCAGCCTATACGATTTTTACTAGCATGTTTAATAAAAATCTTAAAAACATAGAGATAAAAGCAAATGTTAAAAATAAAAGTTTTGAAATATCAATTAAGGGTAACGAATTTTCAATTTTAACGGAAAATGTTTATTCAGAAATTAAAGAGTTTGAAGGACAGATACTAGTTAAACATGACAATAGTATTTTTGAAAAAAATATAAAGTTAAATCAGAACGATAAAGACTTTAAAATAATTGGCGATTTTAAATTAATACCTATAGAATATGTTACTCCAGCAGAACATTTACTTAAGAATGTTTCTAATGAGATTATTAAGAAAGGTAAAAAGAAGGAATTAATAAATTTACTTAAAATATTTGATAAAGATATAATTAGTCTTGAAATGATAGAAGAACAAAAAAAGATAGTTCCATATATTGAACATAAAAAACTTGGATTAATGCCTTTATCTACATATGGAGATGGGCTTAAGAAGGTACTTTTATTGGGTTCATCTATTATAAAGGCAGAAAATGGAGTGTTGTTAATAGATGAAGTTGAAACAGCAATTCATATAGATGCATTAGTTGAATTTTTTAAATGGTTTGTAAAAGCATGTAATAAATATAAAGTACAAGTATTTATGACAACTCACAGCATTGAGATTATTGATAGTATTTTAGAAAGCCAGAAAGATTTAGACAATACTAGTTTTTTGAAAGATTCTTTAAGGATAATAACTATCAAAAATAGCACTGAGGGAGAAAAAACTAAAGCCAGAATATTAAATGGATTAGAGGCATATGACAGCAGAATAGACTTTGGGATGGAGTTGAGATAATGAAAAGCATACTACTGTGTGAAGGGAAATCAGATGCTATTTTGATTAGTTATTATCTTAATAAAGTTAAAGGATGGGAATTTTACAGAAAAAAAGATAAAAGAAAAATAAATATTCCTGTAAGAAATATACAAAATGAAGAAGCAAATTGGTATAGACTGGGTGATGATTTATTAGCCATTTGGGGTGTTGGAGGGAAAGACAATTTTAAATATGCTATTCAACAAGTTTTAAAAATAAATAGACTAGCAGATAAAGAAGATGCATTTAATAAAATTATTATTTTGACAGACAGAGATTATTCAGAAAGTGATGAGGATTTACTTAATGAATTAAGTGAGTATTTAGAAGAAGTTGATTTACGAAATAATGAATGGTCAGAAAAAGAATATACTAATGAATTTGAAGAATCTATAATAGTTAGAATACTTCCTATTATTATACCATTCAATAAAAATGGAGCATTAGAAACGTTTTTAATGGACGCTATTTGTGAAATTGGCAAGGAAGAATGTTATATTGTTGAAAAGAGTAAAGAATTTATAGCAGGTTTTGATTTAAATAAATATGTCAACACCCAAAGATTGAAAGTAAAAGGAGAATTGGCAGTAACTTTTGGAGTAATGTTTCCACAAAAGACATTTGCTTTAATTGATGAGATGCTTAAAAGTGTTGACTGGGAAAAATATAAAACTATACAAAACGGATTTAAAAAGTTAGAAGAAATATAGAAATAAGCAGGTGAAAATATGAATCTAAAAGAAATAAAGAACATATTAGAACGAAATTTTGATAAAGAACCTTCGGATGGTAAAAATAGGCATATAATTTTCTGATATGATTCAGATGAGTATGTTTTTATTACAGATTATTTAGCAGAGTTTTTTAGGAAAATGAGAAAAAGATCCTACACAGATGCTTTTGATAGATATTTTAGATTGGGAAATAATTTAAACCAAAGAGATGTTATAGCAGTTAGAAAAACAGTTTCTGAACTTGTAAAAATTATATATCCTAATGGAGAATTTAAAAAAGATGATATAGAGGAGATTCTAAAGTACGCTTTAGTTGGGAGAAGAAGGGTAAAAGAGCAATTGAAGAAAATTGGTGGTATGGAATTTTATGATGTTCATTTTTCTTACATAGATAAAGAAAGTTTTAATGAAGAATTTGTAACTGTACCAGAGCAGGGTGGAGGCAAATTAATTCCAGGTAGAATCATTTTTAAAATATTCTGAAATTTTAACTTTTTATTTTGTCGTCGACCTTCAGTAGTGTAAAAATACCTGGGGATCGACGACTTTTTGTTTTGAGCAAAAAATGTGTAAATTTCAATATATAGAGATGTTAAATCATAGTAAATTAGTATGAATTAGCATAAAAAACAATAAATTGACACAAACTAAAAGATATGATAATATCAACATGTGCAATGGATTATTAGACTACCTATAAGGAATTGAAACCCTCCTATCTATCTGCTGATGATACAAAGAAAATATCTATTATTAGACTACCTATAAGGAATTGAAACAGGTATTTGTAATAATTTAAAAAGGAGTGAAAAAATGCAGATTATTAGACTACCTATAAGGAATTGAAACAGGTATTTGTAATAATTTAAAAAGGAGTGAAAAAATGTATTATTAGACTACCTATAAGGAATTGAAACGTAACAGTTGTTGAAAATAAAGCAATATTAAAACAATTATTAGACTACCTATAAGGAATTGAAACATGCATCTATCAAAGATTTAGAATTTTGCTCAGCCATATTATTAGACTACCTATAAGGAATTGAAACTACGGTATACCTAAGTCTTGTAAATAAGTAATTACGTCGTTACTAGACTACCTATAAGGAATTGAAATTTAAATTAGCAAAATCCAATAATGACCTGCTCATTAGTTATTAGACTTCTTATAAGTTTTGAAGAAATACAATTCTTAATTCTCAATTTTCAATTATCAATTATCAATTCTCAATTATCATTATTAGGCTACCTATAAAGAATTAAAATAAAGTATAAGTAAACATTTTAAATTTTTTAGTTGCATAAATCTAAATATTTATTTATAATTCTATTTACATACTAAAATTTTAAGTATGCTTAATTGTATAATATCGACACTAGCATGAAGCTAGTGTTTTTATGTTTGTTTAAAAATTTCAATATAAAAAATATAATATTTAAACAAAATAAAATTAAAATACACAGTGAATTGAAAATTATTTACAGCAAAAATACTGGAGGGGAATGAAATGATTTTTGTTTTTGGACATAGAAATCCTGATACAGATTCTGTTGCTTCTGCAATAGCTCTATCATATTTAAAAAATAAATTGGGATACAATACAATTCCTTGTGTACTAGGAGATTTAAATAAAGAAACGGAGTATATATTAGATAAATTTGAAATTGAAAAGCCTAAACTGCTTGATAATGTAAAAACTCAAATAAAGGATTTAGATTACGATAAAGTAGATAGTATAGGACCTTACGATACAATATTAACGGCATATAAAATCATGGAATCGAGAAAAATAAGAACACTTCCTATAGTTGATAAAAGTGGTAAACTGCTAGGAATTGTTACAATGAAAGATATAGCAATGGAATTAATAAGAGGAGATTTTTATTCATTAAAAACTAGAATAAATAATATAGTAGATAATTTAGAAGGAGAAATTTTAGTTGGAGAAGATAAAGAAATAGAAGGAAAGATTTCAGTTGTAGCTTTTTATTATGATACTATAAAAGAAGATAAAATATTGAATGAAAATAGTATAGTTATAGTAGGGGACAGATACGACATAGTTGATTATTCCATAGAATGTAAAGTAAAATTGATAATAATTACAGGTGGAAAAAAGCTACCTGAAAAATATCTAAAAAAAGCTCAGAAAAACAATGTAGATATTATTTCGGTTAAAGGAGATACTTATACTATTTCTAAGTTAATAAATCAATGTAATTACATATCTTCTATAATGAAAGATAGAGATATAATTAAATTTTATGAGAGAGAATATTTAGAAGATGTAAAAGAAGTTTTACTGACAAGTAAGCATTCAAATTATCCAATAGTAAATGACGATAATCAATTTTTAGGTTTTATGAATAGACGACATATATTAAATCCAAATAGAAAAAAAGTTATATTAGTTGACCATAATGAATCTAATCAAAGTATTGAAGGATTAAGCGAAGCAGAAATAATTGAAGTTGTAGACCACCACAAGATAGGAAATATTTCAACATCTAGTCCTATATTATTTAGAAATATGCCTGTAGGAAGTACATGTACCATAGTTTATAAAATGTATAAAGAATATGGTATTGATGTAGAAGATAAAATTGCAGGAATACTGATTTCGGGTATAATATCAGATACCATGTTTTTTAAATCACCTACTACAACTGAAGAAGATAAAAAAGCTGTATATGAATTAAATAGTGTATTAAAGTTAGACTTAGAAAAATATGCTATGGATATGTTTAGAGCAGGAACTTCTCTTGAAGGACAGAGTATAGATGAAATATTTTTAAAAGATTTTAAGGAATTTACTGTAAAAGAAAAAACAATAGGAATTAGCCAAGTTTTTACTTTAGATATAGAGCAAATATTCAATAAAAAAGATGAATTTTTAAGTTATATAAATGACATTCATAAAAATAAGCAGTATTATTTGACGCTACTTCTTATAACAGATATTTTAAAAGAAGGTTCATATATATTTTATAAAAGTGAAAATGATAAGATAATAACAGTAGCTTTTAATAAAGAAGGCAAACAGGGAATGTTTGTTGAAAGTTTAGTTTCTAGAAAAAAACAAGTTTTACCTAAAATATTAGAAGCCATTGAACTGTTCAATCAATCGATTTAATGGAGAATTATATATTTCCGAGGCAATAGTGTAATTTTAACAAAATAGTACAAAATAAATATAAAAATTATTTCCAAAAACCATCTGCATGACGTTTTATGTCAAAAGATGGTTTTTTTTAATTTCAAGAGGATTAAATACATCATATATAGAAAAAATATATATGTGTTTTAATAGTAAAAAATATTTTTTAATTTGTGATTTAAAGCAAGTAACTTTTAAAATTACTATTTAAATTTAATGTTAATATAGAGGAAAAAGAGGAGGGTGTGAAATAGTGAACAAAATAGTTGTTTTTACTGGTGCAGGAGTATCAAAGGATAGTGGAGTACCTACATTTGAAGATTTAGGGGACTTAAGACAAAAGTTAAGCAGGAGATATTTTAATGAAAATCCTGAAGATTTTTATAAAATTCTAAAAAAACTTGACGATACAGCAAAAAAAGCAGAGCCAAACCCAGCTCATATAGCTATTGCAAAATATAATATACCTGTAATAACTATGAATATTGATTCACTACATAAAAGAGCAGGAAGTACTAATGTAATAGAAATACATGGAAATTTAGAATATGTTTATTGTCCAAAATGCAGAAAGAAATATGATATAGAAATTGCATATAAAAATATATACAGCAAATGCTGCAGTGAAGTATTAAATCCTAATGTAGTTTTATATGGAGATATGATACCAAAATATACGGAGGCATTAGAATTGGTAACTAATACAGAGATGTTATTAGTAATAGGAACTTCATTTTATACATCAACAGCAACTGATTTAGTTGGATGGGCAAAAAGAGCTGGAGCTAAAATAGAAATAATAAATCAAAATGCAAAGGAATTAGTTCCAAAGTTTTTAAGAGATTTTTTTAATAAATAATTTAAGATTATATATATTAATTTTTTCATTATTATTAGTTGTTGATAATTGTGCTTTTATATAGTTTCTAATTTTAAAGCATATAACATTGACAATAATTATATTATGTAAACATGATATAGAATTTGTTTAGTGAAAGGAGTGCCTACAATCAAAAAAAAATCATTTTCAAGATATACAAATTTAGATTTATTAAAAGCGATATTTAAGTTTTTTAAAAGAATAGGAGTATTGCCAAAATTTTTATTAGATAAAGATGTAAGCATATTTAAAAAAATTATTATTTTATTAACACTTTTATATGTTATTTCACCACTTGATATATTACCTGACCCTATTTTAGGTTTTGGAATTATTGATGATGCTGTATTGGCTGTTTATATAATTTCTATGGTATCTGATGAACTTGATAAGTATATTGAGAGTCGAAAGAAAAAAGATATTAAATTTAATAAAGATAAAGTAATAGAAACGGTAGAATACGAAGTAAAAGATGATGATGAAGTATAAATAGATATATAATAACGAACTTTTTTTATAAAAATATTTATAATGTACATAAAATATGATATACTAGCGGTAGTAATAAAATAAGGCAGGTGTTAGTGATGTTAAATGATGTTAAAGAAATTTTATTTAATGAAGAAGAAATAAAGGAAAAAGTAGCCGAATTAGGTAAGCAAATTAGTAAAGATTATGAAAACAAGGATTTAGTTGTAGTTGGAGTTTTGAAAGGGGCAAATGTTTTTTTAAGTGATTTAATTAGAAAGATTAGTATTCCTATTACTATAGATTTTATGGCAGTATCAAGTTATGGTTTTTCAACAGAAAGTTCGGGAGTAGTTAAAATATTAAAGGATTTGGATTTTAGTATAGAGGGAAAAAATGTACTAATAGTAGAGGATATAGTTGATACAGGACTTACATTAAAATATTTGTATGAAAATTTAAAATCTAGAAAACCAAAGAGTATAAAAATTTGTTCACTTTTAGATAAACATGAGAGAAGAAAAGTAGATATTGAAGTAGACTATATAGGTTTTGAAATTCCCGATGCTTTTATAGTAGGTTATGGAATAGATTATGCAGAAAAATATAGAAATTTACCTTTTATAGCTTCTTTAAAAGAAGAAGTATATAGCAAATAAAAATGGTATAATTATTTTTATATTTTAGTATAAAAGTTTCCAATATCCTAATACTAATATTGTTCAAACAATATTAGTAGGAGGGATTTTATGGCTAATGCCCCTAATTTTGAGGAAATTAAAGAAAGATTTAGAAATGCAGATTTAGATGAAAAGATAAGAATATATACGACAACTTCAGGGTTGACTGTGGAGCAGTTTAAAGAATTGTTGAGAATGTTTCCACTTCAGCATCTTGACAAATTAGAAAGAGCAATGGCGTAATTAAAGCCCCAATTGGGGCTTTAATTATTCAACAACTATTTCTTTAGAATTTTCCCATAAACCATGAATATTGCAGTAGCTTAATGCATAAATAGTTCCGGATTTATTAAGTTTTATGTGAGTTACAGCTATTGGTTCATCATAAACATTTCCTTCTCCGTGAGCGGTAAATTTAAAATCGCCTATTTCTACAGGAAATTTATCATCTTTTCCGTGGAAAAATACTTTAAACCATGATATATGATGTTCAGCTGTATTGGGATGTTTTATTTCATCGCCAACAGAAATTTTTAGTTCAAAACCTTCTCCAGCTTTTACTTTTTCTGGACAGTGAATTATAGGTACATGTTTTTCACCTTTCCAATCACCAGTTTGTAAAAATTGACTTAAACTATTCATAATTATTATTACCTCCTAAATATATTTTAAAATTAAGTATAATTGTCTTTTAAATATATATCCAATAAATATTAAAATAAAACATTATTTTATAATTTATTAGTATAAAAAATTATAGTAATATAAAAATAAGAAAAAATTTAAGGATAAAATTGGAGGTGTATTGTATGGCTATTGTTGAAGTTACAACAGTGCCATTGGGGACTGGCAGTACAAGTTTAAGTAAATATGTAGCAAAATGTCATGAAGTTTTAAAAGAAGAAAAAAATATTAAATTTCAATTGACTCCAATGGGAACAATAATAGAAGGAGATTTAGATACTATATTAAAAGTTGTTAGAAAAATTCATGAAGTTCCATTTGAAAATGGAGCATTGAGAGTATCTACAACTATTAAAATTGACGATCGAAGAGATAAAGAGTTGACAATGGAAGGAAAAGTAAAATCTGTAATGGCTAAGCTTTAAAAAATATTTTGTTAGATATAAACTTTTTTTAAAAGATTGACAGAACAAAATGTTTATATCATAATAAAATTTGTATTATGTATACATATAAAATAAAAATCAAATGTACTAAGGAGGAAAAAATATGAGCGAATTAATGATTCCAGTTGGACTATCTAATCGTCATGTACACTTAAGTAAGGAGCATATTGATATTTTATTTGGAGAAGGTTATGAGTTGACAAAGTTTAAAGACCTTTCACAACCTGGACAATATGCTTGTAATGAGAAAGTAGATATTGTTGGACCTAAGGGAACATTAAAAGGTGTTAGAATTTTAGGACCAGCAAGAGGACAAACACAAGTAGAAATTTCAATTACTGATGGTTTTGTTTTAGGTGTTAAACCACCTGTAAGAGATTCTGGAGATTTAAAAGATAGCCCGGGAGTAAAAATAATTGGGCCTAAAGGGGAAGTAGAATTAAAAGAAGGAGTAATAGCAGCAGCAAGACATATACATATGCATACAAGCGATGCTGAAAAATTTGGAGTAAAAGATAAAGATATAGTAAAAGTAAAAGTAGAAGGAAAAAGAGGTTTAATATTTGAAAACGTTTTAGTGAGAGTAAATCCTAACTATGCATTAGAATTTCATGTTGATATAGATGAGGGAAATGCAGCATGTCTAAAAAATGGTGACAAGGTTGAATTAATTAAGTAGTTTAAAAAAGTTATATTAAAATAATTTTTTAAAAGGGTTCATCTTATTTTTGTATACAATAAAGGATGAATCCTTTTTATTTTTATAATAAAAATACGAGTATTATGTGAAAAAAGAAAAAGTTTAGTTGACTTTTAAAATTTTTAAAATATAATATAAGTGAGTACTCACTCATTTGAGGAGGTTATATAATTATGAAGAAGAAAATTTCAAAGAGTACAGAAGAAAGAATTTTAGATGCAGCAATAAAGATTTTTAGTAAAAAGGGTTATTCTGCTGCAACTACTAGTGAAATTGCAAGAGAGGCAAAAGTAGCTGAAGGTACAATATTTAGGTATTTCCCAAAGAAAAAAGAATTGCTGCATGGGATATTATTAAAAGCTATAGATATATTTGGAAAAGAAATAATCATAAAACCATTAGAAGAAATAATAGAAGAAAACAAAGATAAGTCATTAGAAGAAATTTTAAAAGTTATAATAATTAATCGTGTAAAGATTTTTGAAGAGTATTTTGATTATATAAAGGTTATATTATGTGAAATACAATTTCATGATGATATAAGACAGTTGTTTATTGATAAAATTTTAAAAAAAATAATAGAAACTGTTGAAAGATTAGTTGATATTGCTAAAGATAGAGGTGAAATTAAAGATATTGAATCTATGATTATAATTAGGTCTGTAATTGGTATGGTTTTTATGATGCTTATTCAAAGGCAATTTGTACCATTAGAAACTTCTATAAGTAATATTGAAGAAGAAATAGATTTAATTATTGATATTTTTATGAACGGTATAAAAAAGAAAGATTAGTTTTTGGGGGGATAGTTAATGAAAAAAATTGTAATTGTTTTATTGATATTAAATGTTTTTCTTACTTCTTGCAGTATAAATTTTGATAATAGTCAATCAACCTATACAGGTACTATTGAGGCAGAAGAAATTAAAGTAAGTTCTCAAATAGGAGGAATAGTAGAAAATATATTTGTTGAAGAAGGACAAAAAATAACAATAGGTGATAGGATTGCAGATATAGATGTAAAGGACTTAAAGATTCAACTTAAAAAAGCTGAAAATCAATTTAAAATTGCTAAGACAAAACTTGAGGAAATTTTAGACGGAACGAGAAGTGAAAAGATAAAAGCTGCAAAAGCAAATACAGAGAAGATTAAAGCCCAGTTGGAAGGTGCACGAAAAAATTATGAATACAGATTAGAAAATTATAATGATTTAAAACAACTTTATAATAAAGGTGTAGTTTCTAAACAACAGCTTAAAGATTCAAAAGCAGTATTAGATTTAGCTGATGCAAATTTAAAGAGTATCGAAAAACAATATAAATCTTCTATTGCAGAGCTGAATTTGCTATTAAATGGTGCAACAGAAAAAACAATAAAAACTGCTCAATTAGAAGTTAAACGTGCAGAAATAGAAATAGATCAGTTAAAAAATCAAATTGATAAGTGTAGTATAAAAAGTCCTATTGATGGCGTAGTTCAAACATTAAATTTTAAAAAGGGAGAATTGATTTCAAAAGGTGCTGTAATAGCAACAATTATAAATACAAATAATCTATGGCTAAAAATTTATATTCCAGAAAAGGAGCTTCATAAGATAAAACTTGGAGAAGAAATTAATATTTTTACAAATTTTGAAAACAAAAAAATTATTAAAGGTAAAGTAGTATATATATCTTCTGAAGCAGAATTTGTTCCTAAAAATGTAGAATCAAAGGAAAGTAAAGAAGAAATGGTGTTTGAAGTAAAAATAAAACTATTTGATAAAGATAATGATTTAAAACCTGGTATGTTAGCTGATGTAAAACTAGGGGTGAACAACAAATGATAGATTATGTTGTAGATGTCAAAAATTTGAGGAAAGTTTTTAATAATTATGTTGCAGTAGATGATATAAGTTTGAAAATTTCAAAAGGAAAAATTTTTGGTCTATTAGGTCCAAATGGAGCTGGAAAATCAACTACAATAAGAATGTTATGTGGAGTGTTAACTCCCACTTGTGGTGAGGGGAAAGTTTTAGGTTATGATTTATATAAAGAAGGAGAAAAGATAAAACAAAATATTGGATATATGTCTCAAAAATTTAGCCTTTATGAAGACCTTACAGTTTTAGAAAATCTTAAATTTTATTCCAATATATACTCTCTTTCTAAAAATACAATAAAAAGAAGAATTGAAGAATTAATTGAAATGGCTGGGTTAAAAGGCAAAGAAAAGACTATTACAAAAAATCTATCTGGCGGTTGGAAGCAGAGATTAGCTTTAGGATGTGCTTTGCTGCATAAACCTAAACTACTTATATTAGATGAACCAACTGCAGGTGTCGACCCAGTTTCAAGAAGAATATTTTGGAATATGATTTATGAATTAGCAAATCAAGGTATAACTATATTAGTTACGACTCATTACATGGATGAAGCTGAAAGCTGTGATGAAATAGCTTTTGTATTTAGTGGGAAAATACTTACAAAGGGGACGCCAAAAGAATTAATCAGAAGAAAAAATAGCAGAAATTTAGAAGATGTATTTATTAGTTATGTAGAGGAGCAAATGGGTATTAAAGTAAATTATTCTTTTGTAGAAAGAAATGTACTTAGCAATAAATTGGAAGGTGAATAAAAGTGAGCATGCAAAGACTTGTTACTATAATAAAAAAAGAGTTTATACATATAAAAAGAGATAAAGCTAGTTTAGTAATAGCTGTAGCAATGCCTTTAATTTTTATATTAATATTTGGTTATGCAGTAAATACTGATGTTGAGCATATAAGTATTGCTGTTTTTGATAATGATAAAACTTTTGAAAGTAGAGAGTTTATAGATAAATTTTCTGCTTCAAATTATTTTGATATAAAAATATATACAAATAGCATAAATGAAATAGAAAAATTGATAAATGAAGGGAAAGTGAAGGGAGCACTTATAATACCGCCAAATTTTGCTAGAAAATTATATAGGAATGAAAGTAGTGAAGTTCAACTTATAATTGATGGTTCTGACCCTACTATTGCTAGAACTGCACTACAAAGTGGATTGCTTATTTCAAAAATGTATTCTTTAAAAATGCAGATGAAAAGTTTAATACAAAAGGGAATTAATCCTGATGCAATAAGTTCAGTTGATATGAGAACTAGAGTATGGTTTAATCCAAATCTTGAAAGCAGTAAATTTACAATACCTGCTCTTATTGGGCTTATAATGCAAAATATTACAGTCATGCTAACAGCTTTTACTCTTGTTAGAGAAAAAGAAAAAGGAACTATAGAACAATTAATAGTTACACCGATAAAACCTATGGAATTAATAATAGGTAAAATGATTCCTTATATTTTAATTGGTTCAGTAGATTTTTTTATCGCATTATTTTTTGGAACTTATTGGTTTAATGTATCAGTACAGGGAAATATTTTTTTATTAATTGTACTGGGATTAGGTTTTGTGGTGTGTGCACTAGCAATAGGAATGTTAATATCAAGTGTTTCTAAAAATCAGCTACAAGCTATGCAGATGAGTTTATTGTTTATTTTACCAAGTGTATTATTGTCTGGGTTTATATTTCCTAGAGAAGCAATGCCTTTTCTAATAAGATATGGAGGAAGTATTATACCATTAACATATTTTATAAATATATTAAGAGGTATAATTTTAAAGGGAGTAGGTATAAATTATTTATGGAAAGATGTATTTATATTGTTCATTTTTAGTGTAAGCTTATTGACAATTGCTGCAATAAAATTTAAAAAGAAATTAGATTGATAAATAAAAGGTACCTCTGAATGGAATTTCAGAGGTACTTATATTGCAGTATTTATACATTAAATCTGAATAAAATAACATCTCCATCTTTAACTATATAATCTTTTCCTTCGAGTCTTACTAATCCCTTTTCTTTAGCAGTAGTCATATTACCTGCTTTTACAAGTTCTTCATAATCTATTACTTCAGCTCTAATAAATCCTCTTTCCATATCTGAGTGTATTTTTCCAGCAGCTTGAGGTGCTTTAGTACCTTTTTTGATAGTCCAAGCTCTTACTTCTTTAGGACCAGCAGTTAAAAAACTGATAAGACCAAGTAGAGAGTAACTAGCTTTTATTAACTTTTCTAAACCGGTTTCTTTTATACCTAATTCTTGTAAAAAGTTTTTCTTTTCATCTTCTTCTAATTCAGCAATTTCTGATTCTATTTTTGCAGAGATAACAACAACTTCAGCATTTTCAGTTCTTGCAAATTCTTTAACTTTTTCGACATACTCATTATTGCCGCCATTTTCGATAAGGTCATCTTCGGAAACATTTGCAACATAGATTATAGGTTTATAAGAAAGTAGGTTTAAACTCTTAACGAATTTTTCTTCTTCATCAGAAAATTTTAAGATACGAGCAGATTTTCCATTTTCTAAAGTCGATTTGATAGTATTTAAAATATCTAATTCACTTTGTAAGGATTTATCTCCTTTTAAAAGCTTTTGAGTTTTTTCTATACGTCTTTGCAGAAGTTCTAAGTCTGAGAATATGAGCTCAAGGTTAATAGTTTCAATATCTCTAATTGGGTTAACACTGCCTTCGACATGAACTACATTGCTGTCGTCAAAACATCTTACTACATGTATTATAGCTGCAACTTCTCTTATATGAGATAAAAATTTATTACCAAGACCTTCACCTTTACTTGCTCCTTTAACAAGACCTGCAATATCATAAAATTCAATAGAAGTAGGAACTACTTTTTCAGAGTTATACATTTTTTCTAATACTTCTAATCTATGGTCGGGAACTGCTACTACACCTACATTTGGTTCTATAGTACAAAAAGGATAATTTGCAGATTGAGCACCGGCTTTTGTAATGGCATTAAATAGTGTACTTTTACCTACATTTGGCAAACCGACAATTCCTAATTTCATATTTATTCTTCCTTTCGATATTTTTTCTTTAGTACATACAGAATAAATTATAAAACATAAATATTTTTAAAGCAATAATGATAGAAAATCTTTCTTTTAAATTGTCAAACATATTTTTATTTTAAAGCAATACAATTTAGTATAGTTTTGTAAAGATGAAGTTTAGTTTATAGAGAGGTGGCAAAAATGAATTTTTACAATAAATTTTTACTTTTATTAAAAAGTTTAATTTTAGGTATTTTATTAGTATGTTTCTTAATATTTAATGGAATTTTTGAAAAGATGACAATTGTAATAATAGTACTTATCATAGTTAATATTATAAAAACGTTTAAATTAAATATACAGTATATAATAAGATTAATATTAGGTTTAATAGTAGGTTATGTCATTTTTAGTATAATAATTTATTTTCATGTAGTAAAGTATAATGAATATTTTTTGAATATAGGAAACGAGTTTTTAAATGAAAAGAATTGTGGGGTTTTAATTGTTTCTGATGGAGAAGCATCGATATTTGATTCTTATTTAATATTAAAGTGCTGTTATAAAGAATCTAATTTTTTAGAACTAATAGTTGCACCTTTTAAAGTATTTAAATATAAGCTGGCATATGAAAAATTAGGGAAAAGTGATTATATTAATTTAATAGAAAATTTAAAAGAAAAACTGCAAAATCGTTTAGGAGAAGGGTATGATATATATATATCTTATTTAAATGTAAAACCTTATTTTGAAAAAGAAATATGTAGGTTAAGTGAAAAATATGATAAATTAATAGTAGTTCCACTATATTTAACTGAGAATAAAGAATTAAAAGAAATCAAGGAAGTTTTAAAAAATTATTCTGATGATAGTATTTTTATTAAAATTATACCTTCATTTTGGGAAAGTGAAAAATTAAATAGGCAGATTGCAAAAAAAATTTTATCAAATATAGGAGAAGATGAAAAAAAACTTGTTGGTATCGTAATAGTTAACAGTGATAAATATTCCAATAAAAATCAGATAATTATTTTTATAAATAAGCTGATTAAAAATTTAAAAAAAGAAGGATTTGATAGTAATAAAATTGTCTATACGGATTTAAATAAAGATATAGATTTATTATTACAAGCTATTAGTAATATTAGAGAAAAAGGAATAAGTGAAATTATTGTTGTTAGTATATCAGATATTACTGACAAAATTTTAGTACAAAGTAATGTGAAGCAATTAATTAAAAAAATATCGAAGCGTGAAGGAATAAGGATAATTTATCTGAATGGCTGGGGAATAGGAGAAAATTTGTTAAATGAATTAGAGTATAAAATTAGATTATTGAATTTGCAAGATTAAATAAAAAATATAATCTTGCACTTATATATAGATTATAATAAATATAGATATATTTTCTATGTTAATATGTATTATTAATCATTATTTTAATAATAATAAACTATATCCAAAGATAAAAAGGAGGGTGTAATTTGTTAAAAAGGTTAAATTCTATAGAGATTGCTAAATCAGTTAGATTGCATACTATTAAATCTGATAAATTTAAAACATATTTGATAGGAATATATATGCAAAGACCGCTTTCTAATGAAGAAGCTGCAAAAAATGCTTTGTTATCACAAATACTCACAAAGGCAACAAAAACATATCCCAATTTTTTAGACTTGAATAAAAAACTAGAAAATTTATATGGTACTATAGTTAACAGTGATATTGCTAAAAAAGGTGAAAAACAGATTATTCAATTTAAAATGCAAATTTCAGATGTAAACCATATATGCGATAAAAATATTGTAAATGAGTGCTTAAAAATATTTAATGAAATTATAAATGAACCCGCAGTAGAAAATGGCAGTTTTATTGAAAAATATTTTAGGCAAGAAAAAGAAAATCTTAAGGAAAAAATAAAGAGTAGAATTAACGATAAGAGGAAATATGCTGTTGACAGATGTATTGAAGAAATGTGCAAAGATGAACCTTTTAGCATTTATGAATATGGAAATTTAGATGAGTTAGAAAAAATTGACAATGACACATTGTTCAGCCACTATCAAAATGTATTAGAAACTTCTCCAATAGATATATTTTTTATAGGAGATATAGATGAAGAAACATCTAGAAAATTAATATCTGAGAATTTTGATTTCAAAAGAGGAGATATAATAGATATTCCAAGAGAAAATATTAAGAAGGAAACTTATGTAAAAGAAGTAGAAGATAATCTAAATGTAAATCAAGGAAAATTAACTATTGGTTATAGGACAAATATTCCTTATGAAAGTGAATTATATGAAAGTTCGATACTTTTTTCTAGTATACTTGGAGGAGGACCTAATTCAAAGCTTTTTCAAAATGTAAGAGAAAAAAAGAGTTTATGCTATTATATATATTCTAAAATAGATAAATTTAAATCTATTATGCTTATAAGTAGTGGAATAGAATTTGATAATTTTGATAAGACAAAAAAATTAATTATAGATGAAGTTAAAAAGCTTCAAGATGGAAAATTTACTGAAGATGACATTGAAATAGCTAAAAAATCTATTATTACTTCTATAAAATCATTATCAGATAGTCCAAATATGCTTATAGATTTTTATTTTTCACAAACTTTAAGTGGTGTTAGTGAAGATTTAGATGGTATAATTGCAAAAATACAAAGAGTAAAAAAAGACTCAATTATTGAGGCAGGAAAAAAATTCAAATTAGATACAATTTATTTCCTAAATAAAAATAGGGAGGAAAGAAAATGATTTTTAAAGAAATACATAGTTCAATGCTAAATGAAAAAATGTATAAAATAAAACTTGATAACGGTTTAGATATATTTATAATACCTAAAAAAAATTTTACTAAAAAGTATGCAATATTTGGAACTAGATACGGTTCTATTGATAATAAATTTAAGTTGCCGGGTGAAAATGCAGCTATAGAGATGCCAGAAGGAATAGCTCATTTTTTGGAACATAAACTGTTTGAAAGCGAAGAAGGCGGTGTGTTTAATAGATTTTCTAAACTTGGTTCAAATGTAAATGCATATACAAATTTTAATTCTACATGCTATTTGTTTTCATGTACAGATAAATTCTATGAGAATTTAAGTATTTTAGTTGACTTTGTACAATCTCCATATTTAACTGATGAAAATGTTGAAAAAGAAAAAGGGATTATAGAACAGGAAATACGAATGTATGAAGATAATCCAAATTGGAAAGTATTTTTTAATGCATTAAAGGGTTTATATAAAGAACATCCGGTAAGAGTAGATATTGCTGGAACAGTTGAAAGCATATATAAAATAACAAAAGAAGATTTATATAAATGCTATAATACTTTTTATGTTCCAAACAATATGATGATTTGTATAGTTGGAGATGTAGACAAAGATGAAACCATTTCTACTATTGAAAAAAATTTGAAAGAAAGTTTTAAAAAACTAGAGGGAAATGTAGAAAGAATTCTGCCAAAAGAAGATGAAAATATTAATATGAAAAAAATAGAAGAAAATCTTTCTGTATCTATGCCTTTATTTAATATAGCTTTTAAAGATAATAATATTGGTTTAAAAAATAAAGAGCTACTTGAAAAAGATATACAAACAAAAATCATATTAGATATGCTCTTTGGAAAGAGTTCAAATTTATATAAAAAGCTGTATGATGACGGTCTTATAAATGAAAATTTTGAAAATGAATATACTTTTGATATAACTTATGGACATTCAATGATAGGTGGAGAATCCAAAGAACCTAAAAAAGTTTATGATATGATTTGCAGTGAAATAGACAAAATAAAAAAAGAAGGGTTAAATTCTAAAGATTTTGAGAGAGTTAAGAAAAAAATGATAGGTCAGCATATAATGTATTACAATTCAGTTGAATTTATTGCAAACATGTTTACTTCCTATTACTTTAAAGGTATAAATCTGTTTGATTATATTGATGTATTAAATAAAATGAATATTGAAGAAGTATCTAGTCGTTTTGAAAAACACTTTGATATTGAAAAAAGTGTTATATCAATTATAAATCCTAATTAATTTGACTTATATTTATATTGTAATTATAATAAAACTAGGTTGCCTATTGGCAACCTCATATTATTTAATAGGGAGTGACGAATTTGAATCCGGTAGCATTTAAAATATTTGGTATTTCTGTGAGATGGTATGGCATTTTGATTTCTTTTGGAATGCTCTTAGGAACTCTTTTGGCTGTAAGAGAATCCAGAAGAGTAAATATTGATGAAAATAAATTGATTGATTTGATTTTAGTTGTAATTCCATGTGCTATAATTGGTGCAAGGCTTTATTATGTAATTTTTAATTGGAGTTATTATAATGGAGATATAATGAAGATTATAAATATAAGAGAAGGCGGTTTAGCTATACATGGAGGGGTAATAGCTGGATTTATATCGGGATATTTATTTACTAAGTATAATAAACTCAGCTTTTGGAAAATAGCAGATATAATTGCTCCAAGTTTAATATTAGGACAATCGATAGGGAGATGGGGTAATTTTATTAACAAAGAAGCTTATGGTAGACCTACAAATTTACCGTGGGCTATAACAGTTGATGGTGTAAAGGTGCATCCAACATTTTTATATGAATCACTTTGGGATTTTGCTATATTCATATTTTTAATGAAATATAGAAAAAATAAAAAATTTGATGGGGAAGTTTTTTATTTTTATATTATATTATATTCGATAGGAAGATTTTTTATTGAGGGTTTAAGAATTGATAGTCTAATGCTTGGACCGTTTAGAGTTGCTCAGCTTTTGAGCCTAGCTCTTATAGTTATATTTACATATTTATTAATTAAAAGGCGTAAAAAAGAAAATTTGTAATATAATTGAAAAGATATTGTAACTTTATTTTTCTTGACAAATTATGGCATGTGTATTATCATTTTTACATATTAATTATATGTGAGGTTGTAAAAAAAAATACTTTGAGGTGGTAATGTGTCGCAGTTTGATTTTCCTAAAAAAGATATAAGTATTTTACGGAAAGAATTGCAGATTTTGAGTGAGCAAGTTGATGACATATCAAGATTAACTAAATTAAGCAGCAAAATAGACGAAATGATTAGTACAAAGATGAAAGAGAATATTAAAAAAACTATTACTCATTAAACGGGAATATACTTTTAAATAGTTAATATCCTAACTATAATCAGTTGGGATATTTTTGTTTTTTGAAAAATAGTACTATAGTTTTAAAAAAATATTTATTTTTAAGAAGGAATACCTCATTTGCTATCGAAATAATGATATAGTGGGTTAAAGTGGGTTAAAGTGGATTAAGTTCCACTGTAATGGAGTGGGATATATGTTTATAGGAGAGTATATACATACTATTGATAATAAAGGTCGGATAAATATTCCATCTAAATTTAGAGAAAAATTGAGTGAAAGATTTTTTATAACAAAAGGTCTTGATAATTGTCTTTTTGTATTTCCAGAAAGTGAATGGAATATATTTGAAGAGAAATTAAAGAGATTACCTCTAACAAACAGAAATGCAAGGGCATTTGTTAGGCTATTTTTTTCTGGAGCAACGCAGTGTAGTATAGATAAACAGGGAAGAGTTACTATTCCGCAAAATCTTCGTGAATACGGCAAACTGGAAAAGGAAATAGCTATTATAGGTGTATCTACTAGAATAGAAATTTGGAGTAAAGATATTTGGGATGATTATAATAATTCTGCGAATATTAGTTATGATGAAATAGCTGAAAAAATGGCTGAATTAGGAATATAGGAAGGAAGATAAAAATGGATTTTAAGCATATTACAGTTTTACTTAAAGAAACGATTGAAAATTTAAATATAAAACCAGATGGCATATATGTTGATGGAACACTTGGAGGTGGAGGTCATTCTGAATTGATTTGTTCACATTTAAACAATGAAGGACTGCTTATAGCAATAGATCAAGATGAAGATGCAATAACTGCTTCAAGACTCAAATTAAAAAGATTTGAATCTAATATAAAATTTGTTCATGATAATTTTTCTAATATAAAGAATATATTAAATAGTTTAGGAATTGATAAAATAAATGGAATAGTTCTTGATTTGGGAGTATCGTCATATCAACTAGATAAAGGCGATAGAGGTTTTTCTTATATGCATGATGCAAAGCTTGATATGAGAATGGATAAGAGTAAAAACTTTACTGCTGAAGATGTTGTAAATACGTATTCAGAAGAAAAGCTTGAAAATATTATAAGATTGTATGGAGAAGAAAAGTGGGCATCGAGAATAGCAAACTTTATAGTACGAGAGAGAAAAAAGAAAAAAATAGAAAGAACAGGAGAGTTAGTTGAGATAATAAAAAGTGCAATACCAGCTAAGGCAAGAAGAAGTGGACCTCATCCTGCAAAGCGTACTTTTCAGGCAATACGTATTGAAGTCAATAATGAATTAAATATATTAGAAGATACGATAAAAGATGTAGTAGAGTTTTTAGAAGTTGGTGGAAGAATTTGTATAATAACTTTTCATTCTCTTGAAGATAGAATAATAAAGAATACTTTTAAAAAGCTTAGTAGAGGATGTATCTGTCCGCCAGATTTTCCAATTTGTACGTGTAATAATAAGAGTAAACTGAAAATTATTACAAAGAAGCCTATATTTCCATCGGAAAGAGAAATAGAATTAAATCCTCGTTCAAGAAGTGCAAAATTGAGAGTTGCTGAAAGGATTTAGTTCTAAAGAAAAGGGGGAGAGAATAAGTTGTTAGTAGCTAAAAAAAAATATCATTATGATTATAATATAGATAAAAATTTTAAATTAAATTCAGATAAACCTGAGAGTAATAAAAAAGCAAGTAAAAATACTAGAAAAGATACAATAAGAAAGGTAAATGCAATTGTATATGTATTATTGGTATCATTAATATTTTTTCTGATTTTATACAGGCATGCACATATTTCTGAAACTAAATATAGAATAAATGTGCTAAATAGACAGATTAACAAGTTAGAAAGAGAACTTCAAGATTTAAAAGCTGAGTTTGATAGAAAAACGAGGTCTGAAATAATTGAACAAAAAGCAATAAAAGAACTTCATATGCAGTATCCTCAATATTCTCAAATAGTTTTTTTGACTGTAGATGATAATCTAGATTTATCATCTACAGATGAAAAAAACATAAATGCAAAGTTAGATCAAAAGGATAAACAAAGTAACAAAAAATTTTCTTATTTAAAAAAAACATTAAAAAAGTTATACTCTTTATTAGATTAATATTCTTAAGGAGGATTTGGTTTGGCTAATCCAAGCATTACAAATAAAAAAAGGCTTGTTCTTGCATTGTTTTTTGTATGTTTTGTATTTACATTTTTAATTCTTAGATTGGGTTGGATACAAATTGTAAATAGTGAAAAGTATAGGATTTATGCAGTTAGACAGCAAACTAGAGATGTTCCAATACCAGCAAAACGTGGAACAATTTACGATAGAAATGGAAAAGAATTAGCTACAAGTATTACTACATATACAGTATGGGCTACACCTTCAGAAATTAAATCTGATGAAGTTACGGCAAAGAGTTTATCTGATATTTTGGGAATTGAAAAAGATGAAATTTATAAAAAAATAAGTAATAAAAAATCTGGACTTGTTAAAATAGCTAAATGGATAGATAAAGAAAAAGCAGATAAGATTAGAAAAGAAAAATTAAGAGGAATTAGAATAGCAGAAGATAATAAAAGATATTATCCTTATGGAAATTTTGCTTCTTACATATTAGGGCATACAACAGATGATAATAGAGGGTTAGTAGGTGTAGAACTTCAATATGATAAAGTTTTAAGTGGACTGCCGGGAAGATGGATTAAAAATACAGATGCTGCCGGCAGACAGCTTCCATATGGAATAGAAAAATACTACAAACCTGAAAACGGATTAAATTTAGTGCTTACAATAGATGAAGTAATTCAGCATTTTGCGGAAAAAGCAGTTGAAAATGCTTTAGCTACTACAAAATCTAAAAGAGTAATGGCTATCGTTATGGAACCTAAGACAGGGGATATTTTAGCTATGGCTGTTAAGCCAGATTATGACCCTAATAATCCAAGAGTTCCATTAGATAAGGCAGAAAAGGAAAGATATAAAACTTTAAGTATAAATGAAAAACAGAAATTATGGAATAAAATGTGGAGAAATCCTATAGTGAGCGATACATATGAACCGGGTTCAACTTTTAAACTAATTACATCAGCAGCAGGTTTAGAAGAAGGAGTAGTTGAACCAAATTCACCTTTTTATTCACCGGGGTATGCAATTGTAGCTGGGCATAAAATTAAATGCTGGAGATATTATAGACCACATGGACATGAAACGTTCACTGAAGCTGTACAAAATTCATGTAACCCTGTTTTTATTGAGGTAGCTCAGAGATTGGGACTTGATAAATTTTACAAATACCTTAACGCTTTTGGATTTACTGAAAAAACAGGTATTGATTTACCGGGAGAAAGTAATGCTATAGTTAGAAATAAGAAAAATATAGGACCAGTTGAACTTGCTACAATGTCATTTGGACATGGTATATCAGTAACTCCTATACAGCTTATAACTGCTATTTCTGCAGTAGCTAACGATGGTAAACTGATGCAGCCAAGAATAGTAAAAGAATTGACAGATGATGCAGGAAATGTAATACACAGATATGAACCTAGATTTGTAAGACAGGTTTTATCTGAAAAAACTGCAAGAGAATTGAGAATGATTATGGAAAAAGTAGTTACTGACGGTTCTGGAAAAAAGGCATATGTTCCTGGTTTTAGAGTTGGAGGAAAAACTGGAACAGCTGAAAAAATTATAAATGGCAGATATTCAAAGGGAAGTGTTTATTCATCATTTGTTGCAATTGCCCCTGTAAATGACCCTAAAATAACGGTGCTGGTTATTTGTGATGAACCTCAGGGAATTCATTTTGGTAGTTTAACAGCAGCACCCGTAGCAGGTGAAATAATCAGAGATACTTTAAGATATTTAGAAGTAGAGCCTCAATATAATGAAGAAGAAAAAGCTAAATTTGAAAGAAAAGATGTTGTTGTACCTGAAGTGAGAAGTTTAACGCTATCTGAAGCTTCAAAAATACTGTCAAAAAATAATTTGGATTTTGGTACAGAACCAATAAGTGCTAAAGAACCAAATATGATAGTTGTAGATCAGTTTCCTAATCCGGGTGCAAAAGTACCTGAAAAATCTATGGTAATATTATATTTAAAAAAGAGAGAATAAAATCAACTAGATTTAGAAAGTGTGATATAATATAATCGATTTGCTAGGAAAAGAGGCAATTTAAATTAAGTATACAGCTTAATTTAAATTGCCTTTTAGTAAGTTGTATATAGAAAAACTTTTATTTTAAGGAGAGGTATACATATGAATTTAAAAGAAATATTGATTGATATTGAATTTGATAAAATATTTGGGGATAAATTTGTAAAAGTCGATGGAATATGCTATGACTCTAGAAAAGTTGAAAAAAATTACTTGTTTGTATGTATTGAAGGATTTAAAACTGATGGACATAAATATATAAAAAATGCCATTGACAAAGGTGCAAGTGCAGTAGTTATTGAAAAGATAACAGAAGATATTGAAAAATATATCGAAGAGAATAATGTAGTTTTTGTTAAAGTAAATAATAGTAGAAAAGCTCTTTCAAAAATTGCTTCTAATTTTTATAAAAATCCGAGTAAAAAACTAAAAGTTATAGGAGTAACAGGAACGAATGGTAAGACTTCTATTACTCACCTTATAAATACTATACTTAGAGAAAATAATTACAAGTGTGGGTTAATAGGAACGATACAGAATGAAATATCTGGAAAAGTATATAAAACGAGTAGAACAACTCCAGAAGCAGTAGAACTTCACAATTTATTTAATGAAATGGTTCAAAACAAAGTAGATGTATGTACTATGGAAGTTTCTTCTCATTCTTTAGATTTGCATAGAGTAGATGATGTAAATTTCAATATAGGAATATTTACAAATTTAACAGAAGACCATTTGGATTATCATAAAGATATGAGAAGTTATAAAAATGCAAAGATTAAGTTGTTTTATAAAACTTCAGATGTGAATATAATTAATATAGATGATAAATATGGAAAAGAAATTTATGATGAAATAAAAAAGATTAATACAAAAATATTGACATATGGATTAAACAGTAGATGTGATATTTATGCTAAAGATATTGATATGAAGGATTCATTTTCAAGTTTTACTTTAATTACTCCAAAATATTCAGGTAGAATTAGAATAAATATACCGGGATTATTTTCAATATATAATATACTTGCTTCAATATCTGCATGTTATTCATTAGGTTTAAATTATGAACAGATTTTAAAAGGTGTTAATTCTATAAAACCAGTTAGAGGAAGATTTGAACTTGTAGAAAATGATAGAGGGATAAAAGTTATAGTAGATTACGCACATACTCCTGATGCATTGAGAAATGTACTTAGTACTATCAAAGGATTTGTAAGAGGAAAAATTATAACTGTATTTGGATGTGGTGGAGAAAGAGATAGTGCTAAAAGACCTGTTATGGGAAAAATAGCTACTGAATTATCTGATTATGTTATAATTACAAATGACAATCCAAGAGGTGAAAAGGAAGATAAAATAATAAATGACATACTCAAAGGAATAGATTTTAATGAAAAATATACTGTAATCAAAGATAGATATGAAGCTATAAAAAAAGCGTTAGAATTTGCAAATAAAGATGATGTTGTCCTTATAGCTGGAAAAGGACACGAAACATATCAGATTATTGGAGATAGAGTTTATGATTTTAATGATAAAGCTGTAGCTGAAGAAATATTAAGGAGGTAATATGTTTGGAAATAAGTATAAAAGATATACTTTCTGCAACAGGTGGGGAAATTTTATCTGGAAATGAAAATTTGATAATAAGTGGTATATCAATAGATTCTAGAAAAATAAAAGAAGGATATTTGTTTATACCTATTATAGGACAAAGATTCGATGGACATATGTTTATAGAAGATGCTTTTTCTTTAGGTGCAGTAGCAGCTTTAACTAGTAGAGATTTAGATATAAAAATAAGCGAAGACAAAACTATAATAAAAGTTGATGATACATTGAAATCGTTACAAAAAATAGCACAGTTTCTTTTAAAAAAAACTGATATTCCAGTTGTAGCTGTAACTGGGAGTACAGGAAAAACTACAACTAAGGAATTTATAAGCAGTGTTTTATCTGAAAAATATAAAATTCTTAAAAATGAAGGAAATTTTAATAATCATATAGGACTTCCTCTTACTATTTTAAAATTAAAAAAAGAACATGATATAGCTGTTTTGGAAATGGGAATGAGCAACAGAGGAGAGATAGATGTTCTTTCGAAGCTTACAAAACCTAAAATTGGTATAATAACAAATATTGGAATATCACATATAGAAAATTTAGGTTCTAGAAAAGCAATTTTTAAGGCAAAAATGGAAATAGCTAATTATATGGATAAAAATTCAATTTTAATTGTTAATGGAGATGATGATTTTTTAGGTACTTTGAAAAAAAGTGAATTTGATTTTAAAATATTTTCAGTTGGTTTTAAGAAGACAAATGATATATATGTTGAAAAGATAATAAATTCAAATACAAATGAAGTAGAATTTTTAGTGTGTATAGAAAATAAATCGTTTAATTTTAAAATAAAAGTACCGGGAATACATAATGTTTACAATGCACTTTTTGCAATTGCAGTTGGTGTAGTTTTTAAAATACCTATTGATGATATAATTAAAGGTTTAAAAAAATATAAAGGCAGTAAAATGAGATTAAATATATTTAAAACATCTAAAGGAATAACAGTTATTAATGATTGTTATAATGCGAGTCCAGATTCAATGAAGGCAGCTTTAGAAATTCTTAAAAACATTGAAGGTAAAAGAAAAATAGCAGTACTTGGAGATATGTTTGAGATGGGTGAGTATTCAGAAAGTGCACATAGTGAAGTTGGAAAAATGGTAGTAGAAAAGAATATAGATTTACTTATAACAGTTGGAAAAGAGTCAAGAATGATTGCTAAAACTGCTATTGAAAAAGGTTTGAAATCAGAAAGAGTTTTTACAGCAGAAAAAAATGATACAGCAATTAATTTAATTAAAGATATAATAAAACAAGATGATGTTATATTAGTAAAAGGTTCTAGAGGCATGAAAATGGAGGAAATAGTACATTTTTTACAAGAGAGGAGTTAAATTAAATGATACAGTATAAACAGCTAATGATTACAATTGGTATATCGTTTTTTATTGCATTAATATTAGGACCGATAGTTATACCTATACTTCAAAAACTTAAAGCAGGACAGAGTATTAGACATGAAGGACCTAAAACCCACTATTCTAAAGCGGGAACTCCTACAATAGGTGGTATTATTATAATTGCAGCAGTGTTTATAACTACAATTTCTTCTGGAAGATTAAATACAGATTTATATATTGTAATGTTTGCAACATTAGCTTTTGGATTTATTGGCTTTATTGATGACTTTATTAAAGTAGTCTTAAAACGCAATTTAGGTCTTAAAGCTTATCAAAAGTTAATCGGGCAGGTTTTAATAGCTATTGGTATTGCTGTATATCAGGCTAAAATATCGAGTTATGGAACGCAAATATTAATACCTTTTTTCAATAAGCATTATTTAGATTTGGGAATATTATATATACCTTACATAGTTTTTGTAGTAGTTGCTACTACTAACAGTGTAAATTTAACAGATGGATTAGATGGTCTTGCTGCAGGTGTTACTTTAATTGTTTCTTCATTTTTTAGTTTAGTAGCTTTAAATTGGGGGTATCCAAGTATTGCAGTATTTTGTGGAGCTTTAACAGGAGCTTGTTTAGGGTTTTTAAAATTTAATGCACATCCTGCAAAAGTATTTATGGGAGATACAGGTTCTATGGCATTAGGAGGAGCAATAGCTTCTGTAGCTATATTAATGAATTTGACTTTATTTATTCCCATAGTTGGCGGGATATATTTTGCTGAAGCACTATCTGTAATCATTCAAGTTATTTCGTTTAAGCTGACAGGTAAAAGAGTATTTAAGATGAGTCCACTTCATCATCATTTTGAATTGTGTGGTTGGAAAGAAACTAAGGTAGTTATAGTTTTTTGGAGTGTTACATTAATTTTATGTATAATAGGATTATATGCACTTAAGTAAATAAGGCGGTGATTATATGGATTTAAAAGATAAAAAGGTTTTAGTTGTAGGTATGGCTAAATCAGGAATTCATACTGTAAAAATATTAAACAAATTAGGAGCTAAGATAACTGTCAATGATATAAAGAAAGAAAATGAACTTGGTGAAATTTTAAGTGAAATAAAAAATATTTGCAGTGATTTTATTTTAGGTAAACATCCTGAAAATATTGATAAATTTGACCTTATAATACTTAGCCCCGGAGTTCCTACAGACATTGAATTTGTAAAAAGAGCAAAAGAAAAGAAGATTCCTATAATTGGAGAATTAGAATTAGCATATAGACTTAGCAAAGGCAAATATATAGCTATTACAGGAACTAATGGAAAAACAACAACTACTGCTTTAACTGGTGAAATTTTTAAAAGTGCTGGATTTGAAACTTTTATCGTTGGAAATATAGGAATAGCTGCAATTTCAAAAGCTTTAGAAACTGATGAAAATTCAGTACTAGTTACAGAAGTTAGCAGTTTTCAGCTTGAAACGATAAAAGATTTCAAACCTAAAATCTCTGCAATATTAAATATTACGCCTGATCATTTAAACAGACATAAAACTATGGAAAATTATATTGAAGCAAAGACTAGAATTTTTATGAATCAAAATAGTAGTGATGATATTGTTGTACTTAATTATGATAATATTGAAACTAGAAATTTATCAAAAAAGGTTAAGTGCAAAACAGTATTTTTTAGTAGGAGAGAAAAACTTGATGAAGGAGTATTTGTTGAAAATGAATATATTGTCGTTAAATTAGATGGAAATGAAGAATATATATGTAAAGTTGATGAAATATATATACCGGGAAATCATAATTTAGAAAATGCTTTAGCAGCAGTAGCTATATCTTACAGCTATGGGATAAAAAAGGAAATAATGCAGAAAATTTTAAGAGAATTTAAAGGCGTAGAACATAGATTGGAATTCGTAGATGAAATTGACGGTATAAAATTTTACAATGATTCAAAAGGAACAAATCCTGATGCATCTATTAAAGCTATAGAAGCTTTAAAAGGACCTCTTGTTTTAATTGCCGGGGGAATGGATAAAGGAAGTAGTTTTGATGAATTTATAGATTCATTTAAAGGAAAGGTTAAAACATTAATACTTTTAGGAGAAACATCAAATAAAATTAAAGAAACGGCAATTAAAAAGGGTTTTAACAATATCTTTTTGGTAAACAATATGCAAGAAGCTGTTACAAGAGCATTTAATGAAGCACAAAAAAACGATATTGTATTATTATCTCCGGCATGTGCTAGTTGGGATATGTACAAGAATTTTGAATATAGGGGAAGACATTTTAAAGATTGTGTATACAATTTGAGGAGGTCATAAAATGGCCCGTAAAAATATAGACTTTTCTCTAATGATTACTACATTTATTTTAGTTGTCATTGGTATAATAATGGTTTTCAGTTCAAGTGCGTATTATTCTCTTAATAAATTTCAAGATAGTTTTTATTTTTTAAAGAAAGATTTGATGTGGGCTTTAATAGGAACAGGAGCAATGTTTTTTGCAATGAATTTTGATTATAAAAAGCTCAGAAAGTATTCTTTTCCAGCTTTTTTGATAAGTATTATTTTATTGATATTAGTTTTAACGCCACTTGGAATTTCTATCAATGGTGCAAGAAGATGGCTAGGAGTAGGAAGTATAACTTTTATGCCTGGAGAAATCTCAAAATTATGTGCGATATTATTTGTAGCTAATAGTCTTTCAAACAATATAAAAAATATTAAAAGTTTTTTTAAAGGAATTTTTCCATACTTGCTTATAATTGGACTGTATTTTAGTTTAATAATATTTCAGCCAAATTTAAGTACAGCTGGAACTATTTCACTGATTATAATGGCAATGCTCTTTGTAGCTGGAATGAGATGGATACATATGATATTCCTCGGTTCTTGTGGAGTAGGACTTTTGATTGTCATGATAATACTTGCTCCATATAGAATGAAAAGAGTAGTTGGTTTTTTAGACCCTTTCGCTGACCCAAAAGGTACGGGGTATCAAGTTATTCAATCGCTTCTTGCACTAGGTTCTGGAGGAATTTTTGGAGTAGGTTTAGGAAAGAGTATACAGAATAAATTATATATTCCCGAACCTCAAAATGATTTTATTTTTGCTACAATAGGAGAGGAGTTAGGTTTTATTGGATGTATAACAGTTATACTGCTCTTTTTATTTCTAATATGGCGTGGAATTAGAATTGCAATAAATGCACCAGATATATTTGGATGTTTAGTTGCTACAGGTATAACATCTATGATAGCAATACAAGTTATGATTAATATTGCTGTTGCGACTTCTTCAATGCCGGTTACTGGAGTACCGCTACCTTTTATTAGTTTTGGTGGAAATGCATTAGTTATATTTATGGCGGCAATAGGAATACTGCTCAATATATCGAGATATGCAAGTATAGATGATAAATAAATTTATAAAATGTCAAAAAATACTTTTTGTAACATCTCTGGGAGTTGTGAATAGTATAATAATATATTGTCTTAATTGAAACACTCCCGGAGGTGGAACTTGTGTCAAAATACCTAATCAATGGTGGAAATAAATTAAGTGGAAAAATAGGAATAAGTGGGGCAAAAAATTCTGTTTTGCCAATATTGGCAGCTTCTATAATTAATGGAAAAGAAAATATAATTATTGGTTATCCAAACTTAAGAGATGTAGAGACAATGATAGAAATATTATTGTCTATAGGGTGTAAAGTTAAAAGGGATTCAGATTGTATAATAGTAAATTCTGAGAGCTTAAATACATGTGAAATTCCAGAACATTTAGTAAGAGAAATGAGGTCTTCTATATTTTTAATGGGACCTATGCTTGGAAGATGCAAAAAGATAAAAATCAGTTACCCCGGAGGATGTGAAATAGGACCAAGACCAATAGACTTACATCTTAAAGGATTAAAAGAAATGGGAGTAAATATTATTGAAGCCCATGGATTTTTAGAATGTAGCGTTGAAAAGTTAAAAGGTGCTGAAATACATCTTGATTATCCAAGTGTTGGTGCAACTGAAAATATTATGATGGCTGCTGTATTGGCAGAAGGGAAAACTGTAATAAGAAATGCGGCAAAAGAACCTGAAATATTAGACTTACAAGATTTTCTGACTGGAATGGGTGCAAAGATAGAAGGAGCAGGAACTAGCATTATACAAATTGAAGGTGTAAAAAGTTTAAATGGAGTTCAGCACAAAATAATACCAGATAGGATAGTAGCTGGTACGATTTTAACAGCTGCTGCTATTACTAAAAGTGAAATAATGGTAGAAAATGTCATAGCAGACCACTTAGTTTCAACAATTGCAAAATTAAAAGAGGTTGGTTGTCAGTTAAATATAAAAAATAATCAAATTAAAATAAAACCACCTAAAGTCATAAAGTCAGTTGAAATTTTGAGAACTTTACCATATCCGGGTTTTCCAACAGATATGCAGGCACAATTTATGGCACTTTTAAGCATAGCAAATGGCACAAGTATAGTAACTGAGACGATATTTGAAAATAGATTTAAACATACTGAAGAATTAGTTAGGATGGGAGCAAAAATTAAAGTAGATGGAAGAGTAGCAGTTATTAAAGGTGTAAAGAAATTAACAGGAGCAAATGTTTCTGCAAATGATTTAAGGGGTGGAGCTGCATTAGTTTTAGCAGGTTTAGCTGCTGAAGGAACTACTATTGTTGACAATATTCATCATATTGAAAGAGGATATGATAATTTAGACATAATGTTTAAAAATTTAGGAGCAGATATTAAGCGGATTGATTAAGTAGCGGCAATTGCTGCTATTTAATTATTTTTCTGTTATAGGACAGGCTATTGAGGTGAAAGCATGTATAAATCTAAAAATCAAATTACAAAAAAGGTAAAGTATGGTAAACTAAAAATATATATAATTATATCTATTTTGATTTTAGCTTTGATGTTTATATTAGTATTTAAAACAAATTTTTTTTCAATTGATGAAATTATAGTAAAAAACAATAATGAAGTTTCTCGTGATGTAATAATTGCTTATTCAGGTATTCAACTCCATAATAATATTTTTAAGATAAAACTATCCGAAATTACAAAGAAAATTGAAAAAAATCCATATATAAAAACTGCAAAAGTTTCGAGAAAATTACCTAATAAAATAGTTATAGAAGTCATTGAAAGGAAAAGATTAGCAGCTATTTTTTATATGGGAATATATTTTATAATAGATGATGAAGGATATGTTTTAGAAACAAAAAATAAAGTAAAAGATGTAGTTGTCATAGAAGGTTTTGAAATAAATAGATTTTCTGAAGGAGAAAAAATTGATTTAAGTGGTAATGAAGATTTGAGAAAAGTATTAACTCTCTGTAGTTTAATACAAAAATCCAATATAGATATAAAACCTAAAATATATTATAATAATGGAAATATAAATATTACTATTGAAGATAAATTAAAGGTTAAATTTGGAAATGGAGAAAATATTGATTATAAATTTAAGGCTTTTTTGAGTATATTAAAATATTTAAAAAGCAAAGATATTTATACAGGTGTAATTGATATAAGTACTAATGGTTATCCAGTATATCGTCCTTTTGATGAATAGGGGGAATATATATGAAAAAGGCTAAAGATAAATTTTTTATTGGTTTTATGTGTATTATTTTAGGAATAGTTTTAGCTATGCAATTTAGAATAGTTCAAGGTAGTTATTTAGAAGGTGCTATACCAAGTCAAAGAGCTTTAGAACTTGAAAGTGAACTAAAAAAGATTAAAGAAGAAAAGCAGCATTTATTACAAGAAATACAGTCTTATGAAAAAAAATTAAAGGAAATTGAAGAATCTGCATCAAAGGATAATGTACTTATTAAAAATCTCAATAAAGAATTAAAAAAATATAAAATTATAGCTGGATTTGAAAGTGTTAAAGGACCTGGAATTGAAGTTGTAGTAGATGACCCTCCTAAAACTTCAGAATTTGGAAATGATTATAGTGTTGCTTCTGTAAAATATGATTTACTTCTCAGTTTAATAAATGTACTTAATTCAGCAGGTGCAGAAGCTATTTCTGTAAATGGACAGAGAATTATATCTACTACAGGTATTTTATATGCCAATAACAGTGTAAAAATAAATTCCGTTCCAACTGCACCACCATTTATAATAAAGGCAATAGGAAATCCAGATACATTAGAATCTGTACTCAATTTTAGATTTGGTATAGTCTGGGATATGAGAGAAAATTATCTTTTACAAGTAAATATAAGAAAACTAGACGAAGTAGTGATACCAAGATATAATGATATTGTCAAGTTTAGATATGCTAAAACTATAAATGAAAAATAAGATAGTTGGAGTGGAAGTATGTATAAAAATAAATTGAATATTTTCTTGTTAACTTTAATATTGGGAATTACTATTTCTCTGCAAATAAGGAGTTTTAATAAAGAATATGAATATGTTCCTTTAAGAGTTATATATGATTATAAAAAACAAATAGATAAGGAAAAAACAGAGTTGAAAAAATTAAAAGAGGTTATTAATGATTATACTGCTAAAATTAATGAGTATGAAGATGCAAAAATTAGAGATGGAGATATTACTAAAGTACTAAAAAAAGAATTAAATGAAGTTAAAAAGATTTCTGGATTTACAGATGTTGAAGGACCGGGTATAATCATAATTATGAATGATGGTAGTAGGAAATTATATGAGGGTGAAAACCCAAATGTCCTTATAGTTCATAATATAGATGTACTTAATATAATAAATGATTTAAAAAATGCAGGTGCAGAAGCTATTTCAATTAATAATCAAAGACTGCTTTTTAATTCGGAAATTGACTGTTCAGGATATACGCTTAAAATTAACAAACAAGAATTTGCACAGCCTTTTATTATAAAGGCTATTGGAAATCCAAAACAATTAGAAGCTGCTGTAAAAGCACCTGGAACTTATGGCAATCTTTTAAAAGAAATAGGACTTTTTTTTGAAGTTAATACCAGTGTAAGCATTAAAATTCCTAAATATAGTGAAGAATTAATTTTTAAGTATTTGCAAATTAAAGAAGGTGAATAGATTGATTATAGGTATATTAGGTATTATAATTGGATTAATGATAGGTTTTTATCTTCCAATCACTTTTCCTACTACTTATTCTTTATACATGTCAGTATCTATATTGGCGGCAATTGATTCAGTCTTTGGAGCAATTAAAGCTAGTATGGAAAACAAATTTAATCCAACAATTTTTGTAACAGGTTTTTTAGGAAATGCAATTATAGCTGGAGTTTTAGCTTATATTGGAGATAGGATGGGAGTACCTTTATATTATGCAGCTATATTTACTTTTGGTTCTAGATTATTCCAAAATTTTGCAATAATTAGAAGACAAATAATAGAAAAATATAGTAAGAATTAAAATATTTTATTAAAAAGAAGGATATTAAAATGTTTTGTTGAATTTACTATTAAGACTATGTAGCAAAGCAGTTTTTATAATAATTATTATTTTATTTTTTCTGAAAAAAGATTAATTTACATATTGACAATATGAAATACTTGCTCATCTTCATGAAGGGGGTTATTACGTGTTAGAATTTGATATTGATGTAGAACAATTTGCACAAATAAAGGTAATTGGTGTTGGCGGCGGTGGAAATAATGCTGTAAATAGAATGATAGATTCCAGTTTAAAGGGAGTTCAATTTATAGCTATAAATACTGATAAACAGGCTTTATTTACTTCAAAGGCTGAATATAAAATCCAAATCGGAGAAAAACTGACAAGAGGTTTAGGTGCTGGAGCAAACCCTGAAATAGGGAAGAAAGCTGCTGAAGAAAGCAGAGATGATATATATCAAGCTCTACAAGGAGCTGATATGGTATTTATAACAGCAGGTATGGGTGGTGGAACAGGAACAGGAGCAGCACCTATAGTTGCCGAAATCGCTAAAGAAATAGGTATATTGACTGTTGGAGTAGTTACAAAGCCTTTTATCTTTGAGGGTAAAAGAAGAATGATGCATGCTGAAAAGGGAATAGAAGAACTTAAAACAAAAGTAGATACTTTAGTTACTATTCCAAATGACAGATTACTTCAAGTAGTTGAAAAAAAGACATCAATTGTAGATGCTTTTAGAATAGCAGATGATGTGTTAAGACAAGGTGTACAGGGTATTTCCGATTTGATTGCAATACCCGGACTTGTAAATCTCGATTTTGCAGATGTAAAGACGATAATGTTTGAGCAAGGACTTGCTCACATGGGTATAGGAAAAGCAAATGGAGAAAATAGAGCAGCTGAAGCTGCAAAACAAGCAATACAAAGTCCTTTGCTTGAAACATCTATAAATGGTGCAAAAGGAGTTTTACTTAATATAACTGGAGGTTCAAATTTAGGCTTATTTGAAGTAAATGAAGCTGCTGAGATAGTTTCTCAAGCTGCTGACCCAGATGCCAATATAATTTTTGGTGCTGTTATTGATGAAAGTTTAAAAGATGAAATAAGAATAACAGTAATTGCTACAGGTTTTGAACAAAATAATAAAAATAATGAAGTAAATTTAAAAGCTGATAATGTAGTTGAGCAAAATAATAGAAATACTAATGATACTGAAATATTAGATATTCCTACTTTTTTAAGAAGACACAGATAAAAACAAAAATATAATTATTTATATGATAAAAGACTATTTAAAATAGCTAACCTATTTTAAATAGTCTTTTTATTTTTTGTCGATTTATTTAATAATTTATAGAATAAAAAATTGCCTTCGACTTCAAAGAATGACATTTTTTTAGATATAAGATTAATATAATAGACATATATGAATAACATATTGAATATGTTATATATTAATAAACTGTCTCCTTATTTTTGGGGGGTATGAAATGATTGAAGTATATGGAGAATATTTATTTTTAGAAAATTTACTTATGAATTTTATTATTTTGCATATTACAGGTTATTTTTCTAAATATCAAGGTAGTAATATAAAAATTGTATTGGGGGCAATTGTAGGAGCATTATATTCATTTGTGATTTTTTTTCCTAATTTACATTTTTTACTTACTTTTTCAATGAAATTAGTTGTGTCTATGCTGATTATTGTTATTTCATTTACACCTGAAACATTCAAAAAGTTTTTTAAATATATGTGTTTATTTTATTTAATATCATTTATATTTGGCGGAACAACATTTGCTATTTTTTATTTTACAAATTTTAATTCAATAGTGAGTAATGGAATTTTTTATACGGATAGTATTAGTATAAGAATTTTAATGTATTCTGCTGCCATAGGATATATATTGATTTTAATATCAATGAATTATATAAAATCAAAAATTTCTAAAGAAAAAATTTTAAAAAAAATTGTTATTGAATTTGATAGAAAGAAAAAATGCATAAATGCTTTAATAGATACAGGAAATTCACTGTCTGACCCTATTAGCAAATTTCCTGTAGTAATTGTAGAATATAGTGCCATTGAGGAATTATTACCTGAAGAAATAAGAAATTTTATAAGAGATGATAATTTAAATGAATTGGAAAAATTAATCGATATATTAAGTCGCAGTAGATGGGTTAGTCGATTTAGGATTATTCCATATACATCTTTAGGAAAACAAAATGGAATATTAATAGGTTTTAAACCTGATTATGTTGAGATGGAAGACGAAGGAAAAAAAATAAGCATTGATAAGACAATCATAGGAATATCTACAAATAAACTTTCAAGAAATGGAGATTATAAAGCTTTAATTAATCCAGATATATTAGTTTAAAAAGAATTAGGAGGGTCTTATATGTCTATTTTAAAAAAGATTAAATTGAATATAAAAATTTTCATATTTAAGTTAATGAGGAAATTAAATATTTTTGAAGAAGAAGTATATTATATTGGTGGAAATGAAGCTCTGCCTCCGCCACTTAGTTTAGAAGAAGAAGCATTATTTATAGAAAGACTTCAACAAGGTGATGAATCTGTTAGAAGCGTATTAATAGAGAGAAATTTAAGACTTGTTGTATATATAGCAAGAAAATTTGAAAATACAGGAATTGGAATTGAAGATTTAATATCAATTGGTACTATTGGACTGATAAAAGCTGTAAATACTTTTGACCCAAATAAGAAAATAAAATTGGCTACATATGCTTCAAGGTGTATAGAAAATGAAATACTTATGTTTTTAAGAAGAAATAATAAAGTCAAAACGGAAATATCAATAGATGAACCGCTTAACATAGATTGGGATGGAAATGAATTATTATTATCAGATATTTTAGGAACTGATAACGATTTGATTTATAAAAATTTAGAAGAAGAAATTGATAAACAATTGTTAAAAATAGCATTAAAGAAACTAACTAAAAGAGAAAAAAAAATAATGGATTTGAGATTCGGACTAACTAATGGAGAAGAAAAAACTCAAAAAGAAGTTGCTGATATGCTTGGAATATCTCAATCATATATTTCAAGACTTGAAAAGAGAATTATTTTTAGATTAAAAAAGGAAATAAATAGAATGATTTGAAGATGGCAAAAATTTATAAAGCCATCTTTTTTACATTCAAAAACAGTTTTATTGTTGATTGTATATTTTATATTCCAATTTTTGTATTAAGTCAATATGGAGTATTAAAAATTATTTATTAGGCAATAATTTGATAATGAAAGGGGGAATTAAGGAAAAAGGAGGCAGTATAAGATGTATAATAACAAAGTAGAAATTTGTGGAGTTAACACATCAAAATTACCTGTACTTACAAATAAAGAAATGAGAGAATTATTTCCGCTCATTCATAATGGAGATAAAAAGGCAAAAGAAAAATTTATAAGAGGCAATTTACGTTTGGTATTAAGTGTTATTCAACGCTTTAATAATAGAGGAGAACATGTTGATGATTTATTTCAAGTCGGATGTATTGGACTCATTAAGGCAATTGATAATTTTGATTTGAGTCAGAACGTAAAATTTTCAACATATGCTGTACCTATGATTATTGGTGAAATAAGAAGGTATTTAAGAGATAATAATGCTATTAGAGTTAGCAGGTCATTAAGAGATAAAGCATATAAAGCGTTACAAGTTAGAGAACAACTTTTGAATAAAAATGCTAAAGAACCTACTATTACTGAAATTTCTAAAGAATTAAATCTATCTAAGGAAGACGTAGTTTTTGCATTAGATGCTATTCAAGACCCAATATCTTTATCAGAACCAATATATCAAGATAGTGGAGATGCAATTTACGTGATGGACCAAGTTAGTGATGAAAAAAGTGTAGATGAAACTTGGTTAGAAGGAATTGCACTGAGGGAAGGACTTAGAAAATTAAATGATAGAGAAAAATTGATATTGACACTTAGATTTTTTAAAGGAAAAACTCAAATGGAAGTAGCAGAAGAAATAGGAATATCTCAAGCACAAGTTTCAAGGCTTGAAAAAACAGCTTTAAAACATATGAGAAAATACATAAGCGACTCCATATAAGGGGTCTTTTTTATTTTATATAGTCATAAAAATCAATTTTTAAAATATTATTATTTTGAAAAGTATTTATTAAGTAGAGGTGAAGTAAATGATAACTATTACTGAATTGAGGATGAAAGAAGTGATAAATTTAGCAAATGGAAAGAGAATAGGTTATATACAAGATTTAGAAATTAATCTAGAAAACAATAGGATAGATGCAATTATTCTTCCAAAGGAAAATAAATTTTTAAAAATATTTAGTAAAGACAATGATTACATAATTTCTTGGAAAAAAATAGTTAAAATCGGACAGGATGTAATATTAGTTGATATAAAAGACCCTTTATATGAAGAAGAAAAAGAATTTGTCTCAAGAATAACAGAAATAAAGAAAAATAAGAAAACTTTTGAAGAAAAAAAAGACGATTTATATTAGACTAAACAGATTGTATGGTATATAATTTTAGTAAACTAATCTAGGAGGTTTAGTTTAATATGAATTGCCCATATTGTTTTCATCATGAAACAAAAGTAGTAGATTCAAGACCTACAGAAGAAGGACAAGCAATAAGACGAAGAAGGGAATGTATTAGATGCAAAAAAAGATTTACGACATATGAAAAAATTGAAGAAATACCACTTATAGTTGTAAAAAAAGATGGAAATAGACAGTCATACAATCGAAGTAAAATAATGAATGGAATTATTAGAGCTTGTGAAAAAAGGCCAATATCTATGCAAAAAATTGAAGAAACAGTAGATAAGATAGAAAGACATTTGAATAATAGTTTGGAAAAAGAAATTTCTTCAAAATATATTGGTGAGCTAGTAATGAATGAACTGAAAAATTTAGATGAAGTAGCATATGTAAGATTTGCTTCTGTATATAGGCAATTTAAAGATATTAATACTTTTATGGAAGAATTGAAGAAGATATTGAGAGAAAAAAATAATTAAATATTGTAATTTAAAATCGAAAGAATGGTTGTCATAGTTCAGTTTATCTGAAAAATGACTAGACCATTCTTTTTTAATTTAATACAACCTTGTTGATTTTTAAAAAGGATTTTGTGAAATAATAATTAAGAAAAAACTTATAACAGAAAAAATAAAAGGAGGTTAATTATGCAAAACTACATAGTTTCAATAATAGTTTCGATACTTACAGGAGTTTTTGCAAGAGCATATATGATGAAAATTGACCATAGACAGTATCCAAGTTATCCACAAGGATTTTTATCACATATAACGCTTGGATTAATAGCTGCATCTTTAGGTGCAGTAGCAGTACCGGCATTATCTACAAAAGAATTTGGAGCAGTTACTTTTTTAGTATTAGCAGCTCAGCAGTTTAGAGATGTAAGAAATATGGAAAGACAGAGTTTAGATAATATAGAATCTACGGAATTAGTTCCAAGAGGTACTGCATACATAGAAGATATAGCAAAAGCTTTTGAAGCTAGAAATTATATGGTTATACTCACTTCACTTTTTACAAGTATATCCATGAACGTTTTAAATTTTTTTAAAGTAAATAAAGGATTTCAAGTTGTATTTGGATTTATTACGGGATTTATAATAATGTCAATATTAAAGAGATTTTTAACAAGACAGTTAGTAGAAGAAATAGCTGAGGTTGTACCAGCTAAAATCAGTTTTGATGGACCTCTGCTTATGGTTAATGATGTTGTAATAATGAATATAGGTTTAAAAGATTCTAGGAAAATTTATAAAGAAATAGGAATTGCAATAGAAATAATACCTAAAGATGCTAATGCTCGTGAAACATTATCAAATATGGGACAAAGACAAGCTATTCAGCATCAAGCAGCTACACAACTTGGAATTAGGAAAGATATTGATGAACCTGATTTTACGCCTCTTATAAGAAGAAACCCACATAATGGAAATCTTGTCATGGCATTTATACCTATGAAGCCTAATCAGGATTTATTAATAGAAGTTGTAAAAAAAACACCCGTTTTGGAAACTTGTAGGAGAAAACCTTTAGAGGCAAACTTAAATTAATAAGAAAGGAGTAGTAATATGGATTTTGGAATTAAAGAAAACATAATAGCAATTATAACTTTAAATAAAAATGTAACATCTTCAACAGCACCCGTTTTTTATGTAAATAATGAAGATGAGCAGGAAAAAACAGCTCTGCTTATTGCAAAAATTACTCTAGGTATGGTTCATGACTTGAGAAATGGAGTCTATGTTGTAGTTAGACATTAATTTTACTTGACTTACTAAACATATTCATTATAATATAACAAATGGTATATATTTTTAATTTTTTATGAAGCAGGTGTAGAAATGAACAAATTTCACAATAAGAATATTATTGCAAATATTGTAAAAGGAAGTATTGCAGAAGAAATTGGAATTGAGCCAGGAGATGTACTTCATTCAATAAATGGCAGGGAAATTAACGATATTATTGATTATCTATATCATACAGCAGATGAATATTTAGAAGTAGAAATAGAAAAAGAAAATGGAGAAATTTGGATTTTAGAAATAGAAAAAGAATATGATGAAGATTTAGGAATAATATTTTCCAATCCTATACTTGATAAAGCAAATCACTGCAGAAATAAATGCATATTTTGCTTTATAGACCAACTACCTAAAAATATGAGAAAGAGTTTATATTTCAAAGATGATGATTCAAGATTATCTTTTTTACAGGGGAATTTTGTAACCTTGACAAATTTATCCGATAAAGATATTGATAGAATTATAGAATACAATATTAGTCCGATTAATGTTTCTATCCATACTACTAATCCTCAATTGAGGGTAAAGATGTTAAATAACAAAACAGCAGGAAATATATTAGAAAGATTAAATAAATTAACTAAAAATAGAATACTAATAAACGGACAAATAGTTTTATGTCCTAATATAAATGATAAAGATGAGCTCGATAGAACAATTGAAGATTTATATCCTCTATATCCTAATCTTCATAGTTTAGCCATAGTACCTGTTGGTGTTACAAAATATAGAGAAAAATTATTTCCTTTAAAACCTTTTACGAAACAGCAGTCTATTGAAGTTATAAAGCAAATAGAAAAATGGCAGTCTTTTTTAAAGCAAAAGATTAATACGAATTTTGTATATTTATCTGATGAATTTTTTATAACTGCTGATTATGATTTGCCAGAATATGAAGAGTATGAAGGTTTTCCTCAAATAGAAAATGGAGTAGGTTTAATACGAAAATTTGAATTTGAATTTTTAAGTTTTTTAAAAAAGCTTCCTTCAAATTTAAAAGTAAAAAAAGATGTAAGTGTTATTACAGGAACATCTGCAAAAAAATTTATTGAAGGATTAGCTAAAAAATTGATGAATAAGTTTAAAGAATTAAATATAACAGTTCATGTAATAAAAAATGAATTTTTTGGTGAAACAATAACAGTTGCAGGTTTAATAACAGGACAGGATATTATAAAACAGCTTAATGGAAAATATTTAGGTGATAGAGTAATAATACCAAAAAGTATGTTAAAATCAGATGAGGATATTTTTTTAGATGATATTTCAGTTAAGGAATTAGAAAAAAGATTAAAAACTAAAGTATTAGTTTCACAAGTAAATGGAAAAGATTTTATAAAAAAAATTATAGAATGATTATTGGAGGAATTCATATGTCTAAACCAATAGTTGCAATAGTTGGTAGGCCAAATGTCGGCAAGTCGACTTTTTTTAATAAAATTGCAGGAAAAAGAATATCAATAGTTGAAGATAAACCAGGTGTTACAAGAGATAGAATATATACAGATGTTGAATGGCTAAATAGACACTTCACATTAATTGATACTGGGGGTATAGAACCTAATTCCAAAGATGTTATTATATCACAAATGAGAAGACAAGCAGAAATTGCTATAGAAACAGCTCATGTTATAGTTTTTATGGTTGATGGAAAAGAAGGAATTACTACTGCAGATGAAGAAATAGCTTCTATGTTGAGAAAGACAAATAAGCCAATAATATTTGTGGTAAATAAGGTGGATACTAATAATTTGCCTGATACTTTTTATGATTTTTACACATTAGGGATGGGAGAACCGATACCTATTTCTTCTGTAAATGGTCTTAATTTAGGAGATTTATTAGATGAAATAATTTCAAAATTTCCAGAAACCTGTGAAGATGAATATGAAGAAGATGTAATAAAAGTAGCTGTTATCGGAAAACCAAATGTTGGTAAATCTTCGCTTATAAATACGATTTTAGGAGAAGAAAGAGTTATTGTCAGTGATATAGCTGGTACGACTCGTGATGCAATAGATACGCCATTTGAATTTAATGAGGACAAATATGTATTTATTGATACTGCAGGAATAAGGAGAAAGAGCAGAATATATGAAAATATAGAAAGATATAGTGTTATCAGAGCATTAACTGCAATTGAAAGAAGCGATGTTTGTCTATTAGTAATTGATGCTACAGTTGGAGTAACTGAACAAGATAAAAAAATAGCAGGATATGCTCATGAAGCTGGAAAAGCTAGTATTATAATAATAAATAAATGGGATTTAGTAGAAAAAAACAATCATACTTTTAATGAATATAAAAGAGATATAAGAAATCAATTATCTTTTATGTCTTATGCTCCTATATTGTTTGTATCTGCTAAGACAAAACAAAGAGTTCATAAAATTTTAGAATATATAAAGTACGTTTCTAATCAACATTCTCTGAGAATTTCAACTGGAGCTTTAAATGATGTCATAAGTGAAGCAATACTTTTAAATCAGCCTCCGTCAGATAAAGGCAAGAGGTTAAAGATATATTATGCTACTCAAGTTTCTGTAAAGCCTCCTAGAATAGTATTATTTGTCAATGATAAAGAATTAGCACATTTTTCTTATATAAGGTATTTAGAAAATCAAATAAGACAAAATTTTGTATTTGAAGGTACACCTATTGTTATCGAATGTAGAGAAAAAAAGAGAGACTTTTAAATCTATTGGAAAGTAGGTTGAAAATATGCAGAGAAAAAAAATTGCCATTTTGGGAGCTGGCAGTTGGGGAACTGCTTTGGCTCTAACTTTGGCTGAAAAAAATCATATAATTCATATGTGGACACGAAATGAAAAAGATATAAATGATTTAATTAAATATAAAGAAAATAAACGATACTTAGCTGGTTTTAAATTACCTGATAATGTTTATTATTTTACTGACATTATTGACTGTATAAAAAATTGTGAAATAATTGTTCTTGCAGTTGCTTCACAAGCTATAAGAAGTGTTTTAGAAAAAATAAAAAATAGTGTATATATTAATCAGTTATTTGTAAATGTATCAAAGGGAATAGAAAAAGGTAGCTTGATGAGAATATCTGAAATAGTTTATGATTATTTTCCTGAAAATCATTATGTAGTTCTTTCAGGGCCATCTCATGCAGAAGAAGTATCTAGAAAGATACCTACTACAATTGTTGCTGCTTCAAAAAATAGGTGGGCTGCAGAATTAGTTCAAGATATTTTTATTACTCCAAATTTAAGAGTATATACAAATCCAGATGTAGTTGGCGTGGAAATTGGAGGTTCTTTAAAAAATGTTATTGCTCTTGGAGCAGGAATTTGTGATGGTTTAGGGTTTGGAGATAATGCAAAAGCAGCATTAATGACTAGAGGAATAAGAGAAATAGCTAGATTAGGGGTAGCTATGGGAGCTTATTCAAGTACTTTTGCTGGACTTACGGGAATAGGCGACCTCATAGTTACTTGTACAAGTATGCATAGTAGAAATCGCAGATGTGGAATATTATTGGGACAAGGACATTCACTTGAAGAAGCAGTATCATCTATAGGTATGGTAGTTGAGGGCGTATATACTACATCAGCGGCATATAAATTATCTCAAAAATACAATGTTGAAATGCCTATAACAGCAGAAATATATAAAATCATATATGAAGGATATTCTGCAAGAGAATCGGTTTACAGTCTTATGTGTAGAAGTAAAACTCATGAAATAGAAGAAGTTATTGAGCAAAATATAAGTGGATGGTAATGTCAATAAGAGCTGGCTTACCATCCTGCCTGTTAAAGCATATGCATTTTTCTGAAACTATTTATCAAGTTTTTTTACTAAAGCTTTATAATTATTCGCTTTTATTTTTTCAATCTTTTAGTCTTATTTTGTTTACAGTTTGAAGTATCTATATTTTATAGGTGCTTTTTTAAAACTTAAAGTTAACATAATAAATTTATAGTTAATAAAAGCTATATTTGATAAAAAATAAAATATGAATGTGCTATAATACTTATAGTTATGGCATATAAAAAGTAATTATTACATTTAATAGAAATGAAGGTGCTTTTATGAGTTATAATGTAAAACTTAAGACATTTGAAGGACCTTTTGATTTATTATTTCATTTAATCGAAAAATCCGAAATTGATATATACAATATACCTATATCAGATATTACAAATCAATATTTATCTTATATTAATAAAATGAAAAGTTTAGATATGGAAGTAGCAAGTGAATTTCTCGTAATGGCTGCTACTTTGCTTGAAATAAAATCTAAAATGCTTTTACCTAATGCTGAAGAAGAGCAGCTTGAATTTGATGTCAAGGGAGTAGACCCTCGCAAAGATTTAGTAATAAAATTGATTGAATATAAAAAGTTTAAAAATATAGCAGAATATTTTAAGAGTAGAGAAGAAGTATATGGAAAGGTGTTTTTTAAAAATCAAGATGATTTAGAAAGTTATATAAACAAGGATAAAATTAAGCTGGTAAATATGAGTATGGAAGAAAAATTGTTAGTTAATGCTATTAAAAAGGTATTATCAAAAACTAATAAAATAGATAAAAATAGAAGACAATTTTTTAAAGAACTGAAAAGAGAAATCTATACTGTTGAGGATAAAATAAATTTATTTCAAAAAAAACTTGAAAAAGTTGAGAGCATTAAATTTTACGAACTGTTTGACAAAAATACCAGCAGATTAGAAATAATAGTAACATTTCTGGCTTTATTAGAATTATTAAAATTGAAAAAAATATCAGTTAAACAAGATAAATTATTTGATGAAATAATTATTTTTAAAATAGGCTAAGGAGGAATAAAACTTAAAAATGGATGATAAAGAAATAAAATCTATAATTGAATCTATATTGTTTGTATGGGGAGGGCCACTTCATATAAATGAATTAGCGAGAGTACTTGATATATCTAAAGAAGAAGTGAAAAAAAATGTTTTACAGCTTAAAGATGAAATGGAAAAACATAATAGAGGAATAAGAGTAATACAAGTTAATGATTGTTATCAATTATGTACGAAAATAGAGAGTCATCCATATATAGAAAAACTCTGTATTACATCTCAAAATAAAGGATTGTCTCAGCCTACATTAGAAGTTTTAGCTATAATTGCTTATAAGCAGCCTATAACGAGGTATGAAATTGAAAATATAAGGGGTGTAAAAAGTGATAAGGCAATAAATACTTTATTGGAAAGAGAGTTAATAGAGATAAAGGGGAGATTAGATAAAATAGGTAGACCAATTTTGTATGGAACTACAGATGTTTTTTTGAAGACATTTGGATTTAAAAGTTTAGATGAACTACCTGAAGTTGAAGAAATAGAAAAATTAGATTTTTTACTAAAAAAAGAATAAGAGGCATAATAAAAATTAAATATGCCTCTTATTTTTTATTTGCAAGTATAAGAATTAACTCTCTCAATACTTTTGAAGCTACTGCCGTAGATACTCCAGTTGGGTCATAATCAGGTGCTAATTCAACTATATCTGCACCGATTATATTTAAACTATCAATCGTTTTTAATATATTAATCATATCATTAAATGATATACCGCCGGGTTCAGGAGTACCTGTTCCGGGAAATACAGATGGGTCTAATATATCTAAATCAATAGTTACATAGACTGGCTTGTCTTTTATTAAATTTACAACATCTTTAAGTTTATCATAATTAAATTTGTTTATGAAAGTATGTCCTTCTTTTTCAGCCCATTCAAATTCTTCTCTCAAGCCAGAACGAATTCCAAATTGAAAAATTCTATTATCACCGAGAAAATTCCAAATTTTTTTGATTACAGTTGAATGTGAAAGAACTTCTCCCATATAATCATCTCTTAAATCTGTATGTGCATCAAAATGGAGTAGTATTAAATCACTATACTTTTCATAAAGAGCTTCTACAACAGGTAGAGTTACTAAGTGTTCTCCACCTATCATTAGAGGTTTTTTATTATTGTTAATAATAGTTTTAGAAAAATCTTTTATTTTTTTTAATGTTGAAATCGTGTTTCCAAATGGAATATCTATATCACCTGCATCATGGATTTTATAATCAAGTAAATCTCTATTGAAATATGGACTGTATGTTTCTAAACCATAAGAGTCTATTCTGATTTTGTAAGGTGCAAATCTTGAACCGGGTCTAAATGTACAAGTACCATCAAAAGGAGCTCCAAAAATAACTAATTTGCTTTCTTCAAAATTATCTTCACAGCCTATAAAACAGTACTTATTAAACATTTCCATTGTTAAATTTCTCCTTTACATAGTTTGGTATTGCAAAAGCACCTTTATGAAGATTTGTATTATAATATTTCGTATCGATATTTAGTGAATTCCATGTTTTAGATTTTAAATCTTTTACAGGATTATATTTTTTCGATGCAAAATTGAAAAGCCAGTATCCGCCGGGATAAGTTGGTATATGAGCTTGATAAATTTCAACAATAGGAAACATCTTTTTTAGTTTTTTATAAGAGCTAATACCTACTTCAAAGAATTTATCATAAACTGGAGTTTCATTTTGATTTATTAGTATACCATCTTCTTTTAAAGCTTTGAAGCAGTCATTATAAAAGTCTGTTGTAAAAAGACCTTCTCCCGGTCCTATAGGGTCAGTTGAATCTATCAATATCAAATCATAAGTATTTTCCTTATCTTTTACAAATTTTATTCCATCTTCATATAGTACACTTACTTTTTCATTGTCTAATTCACATGAAATAGTTGGAAAAAATTTTTTTGCAACATCTACAACCATTTTATCTATTTCAACCATATCAACATGTTCAATAGCAGGATATTTCATCAATTCTCTCACAGTACCTCCATCTCCACCACCAATAACCAATACTTTTTTAATATTAGGATTTACTGCTAAAGCAGGGTGGACAATCATGTCATGATATATAAATTCATCTTTTTCAGTAACCATAACAAGTCCATCTAAAGTCATAAGATTACCATATTCATAAGTAGCCAGTACATCAACTCTTTGAAAATCACTTTGTGCTGAAAAAAGATGTTCTTTTATTTTTAATGAAAAACTTACATTATCAGTATGTTTTTCCGAATACCATAATTCCATGAACATATACCTCCTTGAATATATACATAAATTATTATATGAAAAAAATAAAATTATATAAATCTATTATAGGAAAATATTAGTTGCTTAATATTGTCATTACTGTTATTCTAAGAAAATTAGTAAAACAAAACAAAAAAGTGGGACTATATACCCACTTTGTATTTTACATCGGTATATTCTTCTTTAGTAAATCTTTTTATTTTATCAACCATACCTCTAGGAACTTCAATCGTTTCAGTTTTTTCAGCTTGTAGCTTTTCTTTTAGATATTCAAAAGCAATCCAAGGATTTACTTCATCACCACAAGTATATAAATCGACAGAAGCATATCCAAGTTCAGGCCATGTGTGAATAGTGAGATGAGATTCTTGTATGACAACAACTCCACTTACTCCCCAAGGATTAAACATATGAAAACAACTTTCAACTACTGTTGCATTAGCTTTTTTAGCAGCATCAATTAAATACCTTTCAATTAAATTGTGGTCATTGATTATTTCTTGATTGCAGTTGTAAAATTCAGCTAAAATATGTCTTCCTAGTGATTCTATTTTCATAAAAAGCACTCCTTTCTAAAAAGTTGGTGGTGTAGATATCCAAAGAACTGTTGCAGGTTTATTGTAGGAATTTTCTAAATAATGGGTTTTATTTGATTTAAAATAAAAGCTTTCTCCATTTTTTATTTTATATGACTGTTTTCCAACATGAAGGATAACTCTCCCTTTTAAAATATATCCAAATTCTTCACCTTCATGGGGCGCATCAATTTTAGTTTTGCTGTTTGGCAGAAGCGTCAATAAAATAGGTTCCATTGCATTTTTTTGAGCATTTGGAATTAACCACGATATAGAATAACCTAAATTTTCGTCTATGAGGTCATATATATCATTTTTTGTAAAAACAATCTTTTCTTCAACTTCTTCATTAAAAAAGTTTCTAATATCTGTTCCCAGAGCTTCTAAAATATCCATTAATGTAGCTATTGAGGGAGAGGTCAAATTCCTTTCTATTTGAGATATAAAGCCTTTTGTCAAGTCACATCTTTTAGCTAATTCATCTTGAGTTAAATTATTTAAAGTTCTAAGTCTTTTTATTTTTTCGCCAATATTCAAAATACCACCCCATGTTAAAAATATAAAAAATTATTTTTACTAAACCATATGTTTAGTAATACTACTATTTAATTTTATTAAACTTTTTGTTTACATATATTAAATATATATTTTTTTTAAAAAAAGTCAATAGCTAATTTTTAATTTATAAAATAAATTTAAATAAAATTTTAGTTTATTGTTTGAAAAAGCAAATATTTGTTAATGATACAGATATATGGATTTATAGGAGGTAGTTAGATTGCTTGTAGGAATTATAATAGTTCTTTTAATTCTAATAATTATGTCAAATATTGATATAAATATTAAGTTTTTAAAAGATAATAAAAATGATGAAATAGTTATAACTGTAAAATTTTTTTACGGAATTTACAAGTATAAAAAAGAAATTCCTTTGATAGATATTGATATTGAAAATAGAGATGTAAAATTAGAGATAAACGAAGAAAGTGAAGATACAATGACTACTGGAATTATCAGTGAAAAAAACGAAAAACTTTCTATCCAAGATATCCTAAATAAAATAAAAGAAATCAAAAAAATTATAAGAAAATATCATATGCCAATAGATTATTTGATAAAAAAATCTTATTGGCAGTATTTATATTGGAATACTGAAGTTGGATTAAATGACCCGGCTTTTACAGGTTTTTTTACGGGATTGATATACATATTAAAAACAAATATTTTTTCTTTTTTATTCAGTAAAAATATTTGTTTTAAAGAATTAGATTTAAAAGCTATACCAAATTTTAAAAGTAGTAAAGTTAAAACAAGTATAAATTGTATATTTAGTATTAAAATGGGCTATATTATTATAGCAGGATTGAAATTTTTAAAAGTTAAATATTTGTGATTTTAATACTTAAAAGGTGGTGCTTATGTTGAATGAATATCCTATTCAGGCTCTTATGAAAACTACACTTGAAAGTTTAAAAGAAATGATTGATGTAAATACAATTGTGGGAGAACCTGTAGAAACTCCAGATGGAACAACTGTAATTCCAATTTCAAGGGTTTCTTTTGGATTTGCATCAGGTGGAGGAGAATATAAATATAATAATGATTCTGATAGCAAAGAAGATATGAATAAATTTCCATTTGCCGGAGGAACAGGTGCAGGAGTATCAGTACAGCCCGTTGCTTTTATGATAGTTGGAAATAATAAGATAAAATTAGTTTCAGTAGATCAAAATGCAAATATGTTTGAAAGCTTAGTCAATTTAACATCAAAATTTATTGATAAATTAGAAAGCAAAGGAAAAGATGAACCGGAAAAAAGAATAGAAAATAAAAATTAAAGAGCGGATAAATAAAATACCGCTCTTTATTGAATTATTTGTATTTTGCACATAATAATGGAGTGATGATATTGAAATATTTAAATTTAAAAAAATTTATCTGTTTAATTATTATTAGTGCACTTTTAATTCCTAACTTATCGTGGGCAAATTCTGCTTCAAGTGCTATAGTAATGGAAGTTAGAACAGGTAGAATTTTATATGCTAAAAATATTCATAAAAAACTGCCTATGGCTAGTACTACTAAAATAATGACTGCTTTACTAGCAGTAGAAAATAGTAATTTAGATGAAAAAGTTAAAATACCGCCTAATGCAGTTGGAATAGAAGGTTCTTCTATTTATTTAAGAAGTGGCGAAATAATAACATTAGAAGATTTACTGTATGGACTCATGCTCTGTTCAGGGAATGATGCAGCAGTAGCAATTGCAAATTATATATCTGGAAGTGTTGAAGAATTTGTAAAATTGATGAATAAACGAGCTAAAGAAATTGGTGCGAAGAATACTAATTTTATGAATCCTCATGGTTTACATCACAAAAATCATTATACTACAGCTTATGATTTAGCATTGATAACTAGAAAAGCTCTATTAAATGATGAATTTAAAAAAATTGTAAGTACAAAGAGGTGGATTGCAAACAGAAAAGGATATAATTGTTTTTATAATAAAAATAAAACTTTAAGACAGTTTAGTGGTGGAGATGGAGTTAAGATAGGATATACAAAAGCAGCTGGAAGATGTTTAGTTGCATCTGCTACTAGAAATGGTATGCAAATTATAAGTGTAGTTTTAAACGATTATAATTGGTTTGAAGATTGCTACAACTTGATGGAGGAATCATTTAAAAAATATAGACCTTATAAAGTCTTAAGTAAAAATAAAAGAGTAAAAAGTTTTACAGTATTGAATGGAAAAAAGAATAAATCTTATTTAGCAGTAAAGCAAGATATTATTATACCAGTAAAAAAAGAAGAAGAGAAAAAGGTGATAGTTGTATTTGAAAACAGAAAAAAAGTTCAAGCACCTGTTGCTAAAGGACAAATCTTAGGAAAAGCAAAAGTGTATATTGGAGATAAATTACTTGCTACAGCAGACCTTATAGCAACAGAAGATATTAGAAAGAACAGTTTTTTAGATTTTATTAAAAATATTTTTAAAAGAAAATAATTTTTTGTACTCCTGATTTCAGGAGTTTTTTATTTTTATGTAACAGAATTAATTGTCAATCAATATTCTAATATTATAAGGCTATTTTTAAAAGTGAGGGATTTAAGTGAGTGAAAAAATAATGTATGAATGTATTGATGCCGGTAGTGAATACTGCCCATGTTATTTAGCAGAAACAAATGATTGTATTACATGTTCACACTTACAGGGAAAAAGTTTTTGTGACTGCAATTGGAGGGGGGTTTGTATTTATCAAGAATATGTTTGGAATAATAAAAAAGCAAAAGAAACTAGAAAATCTTTTAATGGAAAAATTTTAGAAAAAAAATTTATTGGAAAAAATTTAATCATATTTAAAATTGCAGTCTTAAAAACTTTAGCAAGACAGTTAAAGCAGCCGGGTTCTTATGTATTTGTAAGAAATCCCGATAAATCTGAGTATTTTGATGTACCTATGTCAGTTATGTATTCAGATGAAAACACAGGTGAAATTCATATAGCGGTACAAATAATAGGAAGCAAAACAAAATCATTGATAGATTTAGAAGATGAAATAATAGTTCGAGGACCTTATTGGAATGGACTTTTTGGTATAAAAGCTCTTAAAACTACTTTAAATTCAAATACATTAGTAGTTGCAAGAGGAGTAGCATTAGCTCCAGCTGTTTTAGTTTCTAAGTATTTAGTTAAAAACAATAATAAAGTTACATTAATTTTGGATAGGGGAAAATTGGAAGAAATATTTATTTATGAATATTTAAACAAATTAAATGCTATTGTAATTGAATCGGATATCACTTCAGAAAGTGGAAAAATTCTCATAGAAGAATTACTTAAAAATAATAAATATGAGCTCTGCTACAGTGGTGGTTCTGAAAGGCAGCATAAAGAAATAAACAAGCTATTGTTAAAATTTTCACCTGAAACAAAATATGTTATTTCAAATAATAAAAAAATATGTTGTGGTGAAGGAATTTGTGGTTCATGTGCAGTTAAAATAGGAGAAAATATTATAAAAACCTGTAAAGCACAGATAGATTCTGCTTATATAGTCAGAAAGGGGGAAGAAGATAGATGACTAAAGTCATAATAATTGGCGGAGGATGGGCAGGCTGTGCAGCAGCAGTAACTGCTAAAAAAGCTGGTGCAGACGTATTATTGTTAGAACGGACAGATATGCTTTTAGGACTTGGAAATGTTGGAGGAATAATGAGAAATAATGGAAGATATACAGCTGCTGAAGAAGCTATTTTACTGGGTGCAGGTGATTTGTTTAAATTGACAGATAAAGCATCAAGACATGTAAATATAGATTTTCCCGGACATAAACATGCTAGTTTATATGATGTATGCAAAATGGAACCAATGGTTAGAAGATATTTAATTGAAATGGGAATAGAAATTAAATTTAAAACACGTGTTGTAGATGTTCAAATGAAGGATAATACTATAAATGGAATAGTTCTTGCAAATAATGATATAATTTATGGAGATGTATTTATAGAAACTACGGGTTCAACAGGTCCTATGGGAAACTGCTTGAAATATGGTAATGGATGTGCTATGTGTATACTTAGATGTCCTACATTTGGACCAAGGGTAAGTATCAGTATGAAAGCAGGTATAGAAGATATACTTGGAAAGAGAAGTGATGGTTCATATGGTGCGTTTAGTGGTTCATGTAAGCTGAATAAAGATTCTTTAAGTGAGGAAATTGTAAGAGAATTAAATGAAAAAGGAGTAGTAATACTTCCTCTACCTAAAGAAGATATAAATTTAGATAAACTAAAAGTAAAGGTTTGTCAGCAATATGCTTTAAAAGAATTTGCCGAAAATATTATACTACTCGATACAGGTCATGCAAAACTTATGGCACCTTTTTATCCATTAGAAAAATTAAGAAAGATAAAAGGATTAGAAAATGCAAGATTTGAAGACCCTTATTCAGGAGGTATAGGAAATTCTATAAGATATTTGTCTATTGCACCTAGAGAAAATTCTATGAAAGTAAAAGGTATTGACAATTTATTTTGTGCTGGTGAAAAATCTGGTCTTTTCGTTGGACATACCGAAGCAATAGTTACAGGAAGCTTAGCAGGACATAATAGTGTTAGACATGAAAAAGGACTGAAACTGCTTGAACTGCCTGTTAATATAGCTATTGGAGATTTAATTTCATTTGCAAATAAAAAAATTAAAGAGGAAGATGGACTAAAAAATAGATTTACATTTGCTGGTTCAGTATATTTTGATAGAATGAAAGAGCTTAACTTATATTCAACTGATAGAGAATTTCTTAAAAAGAAGATAAAAAGATTGAACTTAATAAATATTTTTGAAGAAAAGATAGTTTAATTTTAAAAATTACAAATGATGAAGGAGATATGCAGTATGAGATTGCAAAAATATATTGCTATGGCAGGTATTGCTTCAAGACGAAAAGCTGAAGAATATATAAAACAGGGAAAAGTAAAAGTAAATGGAAAGATAGTTACAGAAATGGGAGTAAAAATTGACCCAGATAAAGATGAAGTTTATTTTAATGGCAAAAAAGTATTTATACAAGATAAAAAAATATATATAATGTTAAATAAGCCGGAAGGATATGTAACTACACTTTCTGATGAATTTAACAGACCAAAAGTTATTGATTTGATAAGTGGAATTGATGAAAGAATTTATCCTATTGGAAGATTAGATTATAATACATCTGGTTTGTTATTATTAACTAATGATGGAGATTTGACTAATAAATTAACTCATCCTAAAAATCATATTGATAAAATTTATATAGCTAAAATAAAAGGAATTATAACAGCAGAAAAGATGAAAAAATTTTGCAGTGGAATTGACATTGGTGGATATATTACAGCTCCAGCAAATATAAAATTGATAGAAAAATATAAAAAGAATTGTTTAGTAAAAATTATAATTCATGAAGGTAAAAATAGACAAATTAGAAGAATGATGGATATACTAGGTCATCCAGTTATAACTTTAAAGAGAATAGCCATAGGAAAATTATCTTTGGGAAATTTAAAAAAAGGCAGTTGGAGATATTTGAGTGAAAAAGAGGTAAATTATTTAAAATCAATATAAAATTTGTTAAGAGTTGTTCAAGAAATTTTTCAATTAATTGCTGGCAACTCTTAACTTCTTGATTTTTTTAATTCAAAAGAAAAGGTAAGGTGGAAGGTGAAAAAATATGATAAAAATAGAAATACCGTCTGAAAAAGATAAAATTTGCATTAGTAATCTTTTATATGAATGTAAATATAAAGAAATAAATTTAGATGAAAAAATTAATAACTCTATGGCAGTATACGATGGTAATGATTTAATTGGTTTTGCAAGTTACATATATGTAGAAGATGATAATATGGGAATTATTGATATTATAGCAGTAAAGGAAGAATTTCGTGGACAGTATATAGGTGATGGACTTATAAAAGCTCTTTTAAATTTAGCTGATAAAAGAGGAATATCTAAAATTTATGTAATATCAGATTCTGTAAATTCTCTGTTTTTTAAAAAAGTAGGTTTTACAAAGAGAAATGGAAGTGTTTATAAGAACTTAAGAAAGTATTTAAGTCTTAATTATGATGAAGGTAATATAGAAATTTTTGAAGCAAAACTGCCAGACTTTTTTAATAAATCATGCAAGTCAAATTTGTAATTTTGGAGGTGTAAAAATGCAAGCTATATATTTGAATAAGGCAACTCAATTAGCAAAAGACATAATAAAAAAGGTAGTGAAATCAGGAGATGTAGTGGTAGATGCAACAATTGGAAATGGAAATGATACAGTTTTTTTATGTAATCTAGTTGGAGACAGCGGGAAAGTATATGGATTTGATATTCAGAAAAAAGCAGTCATGACAACTATAAAAAAACTTGAAATGGAAAATGTAATTGATAGAGCAGTTATAATAGAAGATGGTCATGAAAATATTGACAAATATGTAAAAGAAGAAGTTTCTGCAATTATGTTCAACTTAGGTTATCTGCCAAAGGCTGATCACAACATAACGACAAAATATAATACGACTATTGAGGCTATAAAAAAGGGAATAAAAGTTTTGAAATTAAATGGTGTGATGACTATAGTTGTTTATCCCGGACATAAGGAAGGATTTGAAGAAAAAATTAAATTATTAGAATTTCTGGAAAAAATTGACCAAAAATATATAAATGTTTTAAAACTTGAGTTTATTAATCAAATTAACAATCCCCCTTTTGTTTTAGCTTTAGAAAAAAAGTCAAAAGACGTAGTTTTTTAACAGCTGCTGTGAAGATAAATTTTTTGAGGTCTTATACTAGTAAACTCTATTATTTTTACATAACTATTATCATTAATACGTCGATTGCATTTTAAGCATATATACTTTGATTTATTTATTTTTTGATAGGAAATATTTATGGGTAGATTGCCGTATTTTTGCCAACTTTTCCAGCCGGTTTTACAAAGTTTTACTCTATTTTCATAATCTGCATATACCCAGCAAAGTATTCTGTGAAAATGAAAAGGATATTTAGTATAACTAATATATCTTTTTGGAAAGCCTAGATTTATTGCATAATTTTCAAATGTTTTTTCAATTTTAGATTGTAGGGGTTCTTCAATTTTTGTATTAGTAAAATTATAATGATTGTTTTTAAGCCAAATTCTCAATTTATCAAACATATACCCTCTACAGACAAAAATGTTTTCATTTTGTCTTACATCGAGCTTATTAAATAAATTTGAAACAATATCAACTACTTTATCTAAATAAGATTTTTTTTTGAATAAGCTGGGAGAATAGTATTCAAGAGGAATGACATCATAGAGAAATTCACCCGATTCTGTTCTCATTATTCCAATAATAGTTCCGCCTATTAAACTTCCGCTGCCTGAATCATCAATAAGTATCAAAATATCACTCCTATCATAGAATGAATATGTATTTATTATTTGAATAATATTACTTAACTATGAGTTATAAATTTTTATAATTTTTAATTTTATTAATTACAACATAGTAAGGAAGTGAAAAAATGAAAGTATTAGTTACAAATGATGATGGCATATTTGCTGAAGGTATATATAAACTAGCTAAAAAATTAAGCGAAAAGTTTGATGTCTATGTAGTAGCTCCAGATAGACAGAGGAGTGCTACTGGACATGCAATTACTATGCATCATCCATTAAGGGTAAATAAAGTCAAATTTTTTGATACCGATATTTTAGCTTGGGCTGTAAACGGAACACCTACAGATTGTGTAAAACTAGGAATAGAAGCTATTTTAGATATTAAACCTGATATAATAATTTCTGGAATTAATGACGGTCCTAATCTTGGAACAGATGTACTTTATTCTGGAACTGTTTCAGCAGCTATTGAAGGAGCTATACATGGATTTAAATCTTTAGCAATATCAATGGTTAGTAAAAAAGATATAGATTATGATTTTGGTGCAGATTTTAGCTTGAAAATTGCTGAAAAATTGCTTGAAAAAGAACTTCCAAATAATACTTTATTAAATATTAATATTCCAGACTGCAGCAGGCAAGAAGTCAAAGGTATAAAGGTAACTACTTTAGGAATTAGAAGATATAAAAACTCTTTTATTAAAAGAATAGACCCTAGAGGGCAAGAATATTACTGGTTAGGTGGTGAAATAGTAAAAGAAATTCAAAATGAATCATCAGATATAGCTTGTGTAGAAGACAATTATATTTCAATAACTCCTATTCATTTTGATTTGACTAAATTTGAAGCAATAGAAGAAATTAAAAAATGGGATTTAAAAAGTATTTAGCACTTTAAATAAGTGCTATTTTTTATTGTATACAGATATAAAATTAAACTGTCATACTAAAATTAAGGGATACAAAATGCAATTTTAGTTTCATTTTTCAAAATAAACTAAATTAAAATGAAATTTTTATTGCATTATTATTGTAAAATTGTTATTATTTATTTGAAGATATTTTGAAGGGGGTTCAAAAGTTGAATCAGAATAAAAATGATATTATTTTGAAGGTAGAAAGAGAATTATGTAAAGGCTGTAGAATATGTGTTGAATTTTGTCCAAAAGACGTTTTAGCCATAGCCGAAGATAATAAGATAATTATTAAAAATATTGAAAATTGTATAAAATGTGGTTTGTGTGAGATGAGATGTCCTGATTATGCTATTTATTTAGGAGGTATTGATGATGAGCAATAAAAATATAAAGTTAATGCAAGGAAATGAAGCCTGTGTAGAAGCTGCGATATTTGCAGGAATGAGATTTTATAGTGGATACCCAATCACACCTTCAACAGAAATAGCTGAAATTTCTGCTGTTAAATTGCCAAAAGTTGGAGGTAAATTTATTCAAATGGAAGATGAAATAGGTGGTATAGCAGCTGCCATTGGAGCATCACTAGCAGGATTAAAATCTATGACTGCTACAAGCGGACCGGGATTTTCATTAAAACAGGAAAATATAGGTTATGCTGCAATAGCTGAAATACCTCTAGTTATTGTAGATGTTCAGAGGGGTGGACCAAGTACAGGACTTCCTACTGCACCAGCACAAGGTGATGTTATGCAAGCTAGATGGGGAACACATGGAGACCATCCTGTTATAGCATTAAGTCCTTCTTCTGTTAAAGAAACTTTTGATTTGACTATAAGAGCATTTAATTTAGCTGAAAAATATAGAACGCCAGTAATACTTTTAACTGATGAAGTTGTAGGACACATGAGAGAAAAAATAGAAATTCCTAATAAAGACGAAATAGAGATAATAGATAGAAAAAAACCTGAAGATAAAGATGAAAATTATTTACCTTATGATGTAAAAGAAGGAGAACTTGTTCCAGCAATGGCTGCTTTCGGAGATGGACACAGATTTCATGTTACAGGACTTATTCACGATGAAACAGGCTTTCCTAGCAACAGTTCACAGGTAGCTGAAAAATTATTGAACAGACTTATGGATAAAATTAATAAAAATTTGGAAGATATTATCGATTATGAACAGTTTATGACTGATGATGCTGAAATAGTTATCTTATCTTATGGAAGCAGTGCAAGGTCTGCAAAAAGTGCAGTAAAGAAGCTAAGAGAAGCTGGTATAAAAGTAGGATTATTTAGACCTATTACAATATGGCCTTTTCCTGAAAAAGAAGTTTATGAATTGAGCAAAAAAGTTAAATCAATTGTAGTAGCAGAAATGAATTTAGGACAATTAGTTCTAGAAGTTGAAAGAGTTGTTAAAGAAAATTGTAAAGTGCATCATATAGGAAAGGCTAATGGAGAAGTTATTACTCCTAATGAAATCGTTAACATGGTTAAGGAGGTTTTATAAAGTGACTAGTAAGCTAATTAAAAAGTATTTTAGAGAAAATAATTTACCTCATATATGGTGTCCGGGATGTGGGCATGGAATACTTATGAGAGCAGTTGCTAAGGCGATAGATAATCTTGGACTTGATAAAGATAAAGTTTGTATAGTATCAGGAATAGGTTGTTCATCAAGAGCACCTGGTTATATGGATTTTAATACTCTTCATACTACCCATGGTAGAGCTTTAGCTTTTGCTACGGGAGTAAAACTAGCAAAGCCAGAATTGGAAGTTATTGTAATTACTGGTGATGGAGATTGTGCGGCAATTGGAGGTAATCATTTAATACATGCAGCTAGAAGAAATATTAATATTACAACAATAGTATTTAATAACAATATTTATGGTATGACAGGAGGACAATATTCTCCAACAACACCTAAAAATGAATTTGGTACAACTGCTCCTTATGGTAATATAGATAGACCTTTTGATATTCCGGGTTTGGCAGCTGCAGCAGGTGCTACATATGCTGCTAGGGGAACTGCATATCATGTTAATCAATTAATCAAATTGATAGAAAATGGAATAAAGAATAAAGGTTTTTCATTAATTGAAGGTATTAGTGTATGTCCAACATATTATGGTAGAAAAAATAAAAAAGGTTCTGCTGTAGATATGATGAAGTGGTTAAAAGACCATGCAGTTGATATTAAGGTAGCAGAAAAATTACCTAAAGAAAAACTTGAAGGAAAATTTTTAATAGGCGAATTTAAAAATATTACTGAACCGGAGTATACTGAAGAATATATGAAAATTATAGAAAGATGTCAAAAGGAGAGATAGTATGGCTATGCAAACAGAAATAAGATTAACAGGTTCTGGTGGACAAGGGCTTATCCTTGGTGGTATAATATTAGCTGAAGCTGCTATACTTCAAGGTCATAATGCAATACAATCTCAGTCTTATGGTCCAGAAGCAAGAGGCGGAGCAAGTAAAGCAGAAGTAATAATTAGTGAAAATGAAATAGATTTTCCAAAAGTTGAAAAAGCAGATATACTACTTGCACTTACACAAGTAGCATTTGATAAATATAAAGATTCTCTAAAAGAAGACGGAATATTAGTTGTAGATTCTTCAATAGAAATTTCAGAAAACTTAAAAGCAAAAAAAATTGTATCAGCGCCAATACTTAAAACTGCATCTGATGTAGTTGGTAAGAGTATGGTTGCCAATATAGTTGCTTTAGGTGTAATACAAGAATTATCAAATATTGTAACTAAAGAAGAACTTGAAAAGGCAGTTTTAAATAGAGTTCCAAAGGGAACAGAAGAGTTAAATAGAAAAGCTTTAGAAGAAGGATATAAATTAGTAAAGAGTGTATAATATTTAAGAAATAAAAAAGTATTTTTAAGGGGTATTACAAATGAAGGAAAGTAGTTTAAATATTCTCAACAGAATACAATTAAATTATAAGAAACTCAGCAAAGGACAAAGATTAATTGCAGATTATATTATTAATAATTATGATAAAGTAGCGTTTATGACTGCTTCAAAGTTAGGCGAAAAAGTTGGGGTAAGTGAATCTACAGTTGTCAGATTTGCAACAGCTCTCGGTTATGGGGGATATCCAAAATTACAAAAAGAACTTCAAGAATTTATAAAGACGAAACTTACAACTGTACAGAGATTAGAACTTTCTAGTGATTATAATGATGAAGAAGATATTTTAAAAAAGGTAATGAAGGCAGATGTAGAAAATATAAAAAAGACTATAGAAGAAACAGATGCATATGTTTTTCAATCTGTAACTGATATTATTTTGGAAGCAAAAAAAGTTTACATATTAGGACTTAGAAGTTCTACAGTATTAGCTGAGTATTTAGGATTTTATTTAAATTTTATACTTGATGATGTTTCTGTTGTTCCTTCTGGTATTAATGATGTTTTTGACCAATTAATAAATATAGATGAAAAAGATGTTATAATAGGAATTTCATTTCCAAGATATTCTAAAAAGACTTTAGAAGCTTTAAAATATGCTAAAACAAAAAGAGCTGCTATTATAGGTATAACTGACAGTAATTATTCTCCAATAAAAGAAATAGCAGATTTTACTCTAACAGCTAGAAGTAATATGGCATCATTTGTCGACTCTTTAGTAGCTCCAATGAGTCTTATAAACGCCTTAATAGTAGGTGTAAGTATGAAGGAAAAAGACAAAATAACCTCAACTTTCAAGACTCTTGAAAATATATGGAATGAATATGATATATATTTAAAAAATAGAGATTAGAATTTAGCTCCTCTTTTTTGAGGGGTTTTTTTATTGCATAAAATTTAAATAATGAAAAAAAGAAATGATTTAGGTCTAAATAGTATAAGAGTTGTCGATAATAAAAATAAAATTCAAGTAAAAAAGAGTTATTTTTTATTAAAGGGGCTGAAAATGAAAAAGATATATTTAGTAAGGCATGGCGAAACACTATGGAACTATATGTCAAAAACACAAGGATGTAAAAATATTCTTCTCAGTAAAAAAGGCATATTTCAAGCAAAAGCAGTTGCAAATAGATTAAGCAGTTTTGATGAAAAATATATAAAAATATATTCTAGTGACCTTGATAGATGTTTGATTACTGCAAAATATATTTCGCAAAAAATTAATAAAGAAATTGAAGTATTAAAAGATTTAAGAGAAATGAATTTTGGAAGTTGGGAAGGACTTACATCTGAAGAAATTAAACAAAATTATCTATCAGAATATAATATTTGGAGAAATACACCCCATATAGCTAATATTCCTAATGGTGAAAATTTAAAAAGTGTTCAGAAAAGATGTTTAAAAGCAATTTACAAAATATGTGATGAATTTGAAGAAGGTTCTGTAATAATTGTTTCTCATGGTGTAGCAATTAAAACCATTATATTAGGAGTTCTCAATATTGATTTATCTAATTATTATAAAATAAGCTTAAATAATGGAAGTATAAATAAAATAGAAATAAGGAGTTATGGAACTGTATTGACTGCATTAAATGATACTGCTCATTTAGAATAAAAAAATAACTTGGGAGAAGGTTCATGAGGCAGAAAAAAAATAAAAAACATGATAAAATTGATAAAATACTGATAGGCTTAATTACTTTTTCATTTATACTTACTATCCTAACTCAAATATATTTAAATTTTTTTCATAACAGAATAGTGTTTAATAATTTTTATAAAAAGAAAAATTTAGTTTTTGAACAATTAGATATAATGCCGGAATATGGAGAAATAAAATTGAAAGTTAAAAACGAAGAGAAAACTGATAAGATAAAAATATTAAAAAACGGAAATATTCAGAAATTTATTAATGGAATTTTAAAAATACAAGTCAAAGATGGGGATTTAATAGAATTTGAAAATTTAAGTAAAAAAGAAAAAATAAAAATAAAAGTAATTCATGCTAGTTTAAACATTGAAAATTTTAAAAGTGGAGATATTATCTCTATATCAAACAATAAAATTATATTAATCAAAATATCTTAATTCTACTTGTTACTAAATGTATTATAAGTTATAATTTTCTTGAAAAGAAAATTATAATAATGAAATTATCTACTACATATTTATTTTGCCAGATTTAAATATTCGATAAACCACCAGTAGTCTGGTGGTTTATATATTTTGAAAAGGAGGATGTATTGTGGCTAATTTAAGTATAGCAATTGATGGACCAGCAGGTGCAGGAAAAAGTACAATAGCAAAGAAAATTGCACTGCTTAAAAATCTAGTTTATATAGATACTGGAGCAATGTATAGAGCATTTACTTTAAAACTCATTAATAAAAATATACCACTAGATAATTATGATTTAATTAAAGAAGTGTTGAAAGACACAGAAATTGATATAGTTGATGGAAAAATATATTTGGATAATGTAAATGTAAGTAGTGAAATAAGAAAACCTATAATTAATAAAAATGTATCTCAAATAGCTTCTATACCATTCGTAAGAGAGTTTTTAGTAAAACTTCAAAGAAAAATTGCTGAAAACAATAATGTGATTATGGATGGAAGAGATATAGGTACTAAAGTTTTACCAGATGCTAAATATAAGTTTTTTTTAACTGCTTCTATTGAAGAAAGAGCAAAGAGAAGATATAAAGAACTAAAAGAAAAAGGCTATAAATGTTCTTTAAAAGATGTTATTGACGAAATAGCTAACAGGGACAAAATGGATTCTGAAAGAAAAGTAGACCCATTAAAAAAAGCAGATGATGCTATTCTTATTGATACAACAGGAAAAACTATAGAAAAAGTAATAAATGAAATTTTAAGTATGATAGATATGTAAATATTGATTTTTAAGGAGGGCTATATATTGAATATAATTGTTGCTGAAAATTCGGGTTTCTGTTTTGGTGTAAAGAGAGCTATAAATAAAACTTTTGAAGCATCTAAAAAAAACAAAAAGAAAATATTTACATACGGTCCTTTGATACATAATAATCAAGTTATTAATAAACTAGAAAAATTAGGAATTAATTCTATTGAAAAAATTGAAGATGCAAAGAATTCAATATTAATAATTAGGTCTCATGGAGTTCCTCTTGAAATATACGATAGAGCAAAAGAATATGACATAGAATTAATTGATACAACTTGTCCTTTTGTTAGGAAAGTGCAGACAATTGCTAAAGAATATCATGAAAAAGATTATCAAATAATTATCGTTGGAAATCCAAATCATCCAGAGGTTATAGGAATAAATGGCTGGTGCAATAATGAAGCTATCATAATCGAAAGTATTGATGAAGCAAATAAACTTTCAGTTTTTGATAAAATTTGTGTAGTGGCTCAGACTACAATTACTCTAGAAAAATGGAACAGTATAACTAAAAAATTAAAGGAAAAAGCCCGTGAAGTTATAGAATTTAACACAATATGTTTAGCAACAAAAGAAAGACAAGATGCATGTGCTAAACTTGCTAAAAAAGCAGATATTATGATTGTTATTGGAGGGTATCACAGCTCTAATACACAAAAGTTATATAATATAAGCAAAAAATATTGTAAAAATACTATTCATATTGAAACTGCTGAAAACCTGCCCTTAAATATATTTAATAAGGATGATATAATAGGGGTAACAGCTGGTGCTTCAACGCCAGAATGGATTATAAACGATGTGATAAATAAGTTAAAAGAAAAGGTGGGAAATTAAAATGGATAATAATAATTTAAATCAAATGTTAAGTGAATTTGAAAAACATATGATTATTCCTAAAAGAGGAGATATTATAAAAGGATTAGTTATGCAGGTATCTGATGATGAAATAGTAGTTAGTATAGGATATAAATCTGACGGAATTATTCCTCTTAAAGAAATATCAAATAATCCTTTTGTAAAGCCAAATGAAATTGTCAAAGAGGGAGATGAAATACAAGTAGTTGTTTTAAAAGAAGATGATGGTGAAGGAAATGTAATTTTATCTAAAAAAAGAGTAGACTTATTAAATGATTGGCATAAAATAGAAGAAGCAATTAGTAAAGAAGAGGTTATAAAGGTTAGAACAGGAGAAGTTGTTAAAGGTGGAATTATAGCATATTTTAATGAAATAAAAGGTTTTATTCCAGCATCTCAAATATCAAATGAATATATTAAAGATTTAAAGACATTTTCTAATAAAACTTTGGAAGTAAAAGTAATTGAAGCAAGTAAAGACAAAAAAAGAATAGTTTTTTCACATAGATTAGTTATTGAAGAGAAATTGAAAAAAGAAAAAGAAAAGTTGTTAAATAGTCTTGAAAAAGATCAAGTTGTAACTGGAAAAGTAAAAAGACTGGCTGATTTTGGAGCTTTTATCGACTTGGGTGGAATAGATGGACTTATTCACATTTCTGAAATCTCATGGGGACGAATAAAACATCCTTCAGAAGTATTGAAAGTTGGAGATGTAGTAGAAGTATATGTAAAAGATATAGATAGAAAAAATGAAAAAATTTCTTTAAGTTTAAAACAGACTAAAACAAATCCTTGGGAACTTATAGATGAAACATACAGTGTAGGAGATATTATAATAGGTAAAGTTGTTAGATTAACTGATTTTGGAGCATTTTTAGAAGTAAAACCCGGCATAGAAGGACTAGTACATATTTCTCAGATTTCAGAAAGACATATTGCAAAACCTTCAGATGAACTGCAAGTTGGGGAAACTGTTAAAGCTAAAATTACTGACATAAATAAAGAAGAAAGGAAAATGAGTCTTTCTATTAAAGAAGTATTAGATACCGAGTATAGTAGTGAATATTTGGAAAAGAATGAAACAGTAAAGACAACTATTGGTGATATTATAAAGTTTGATATTCAAAAATAGTATAAAAATTTTTATATCTGGCAAGAATAAAAATGCCCTCACAAATTACTTAAAGACCCCCTTATATTTTTAAGTCTGTGTGATAATAAAACACAGACTTTTTTTTAGTATAAATTTATGATAAAATAACAATTACTAGTATAAATACATATATTAATAAAAAAATCATGGGGGAAAAGTATGCAGGGATATGAAAAGTTTAAGGAATTAATTTACAAAAAAACTGGAATTAACTTATCTTTCTATAAAGAAAGGCAAATGAAGAGAAGGATAGAATCTCTCATTAAGAGAAATAATTACAACTCTTATGAAGAATATTATAATGCAATATGCAAAGATAAAAAATTATATGACGAATTTATCAATTATTTGACTATAAATGTATCTGAGTTTTATAGAAATCCAGAACAGTGGAAAGTTTTAAAAGATGAAATTATTCCTTATTTGATGAAAGATAAGAAAAAATTAAAAATTTGGAGTGCTGCATGTTCTACGGGAGAAGAACCATATTCTCTAGTTATGGTACTCAGTAATTTTTTTCCATTAAGAGAAATAGAAATTATAGCTACTGATATTGATAAAGAAGCTTTAAATAAGGCTAGAGTTGGATTATATTCTGAAAAGAGTATAGAAAATATTCCTAGTGAGTTTAAAAAGCGTTATTTTGAACCTGTCGGAAATTCTTATAAGATAAGCAGTGAAATTAAAAATTGTGTAAAGTTTAAGCAGCATAATCTTTTAGAAGATAAATATCCTGATAAGTGTGATTTGATTGTGTGTAGAAATGTTATGATATATTTTACTGAAGAAGCTAAAGAATTTATTTATAAAAATTTTAATAAAGCATTAAATCAAAATGGTATTCTTTTTGTTGGAAGTACTGAACAAATTATTTTACCTCACAGATATAATTTTAAACCTTTAAGAACTTTTTTCTATCAAAAAATATAAAATATGACAGTAAAAGCTATTTGCAAGAAAGTTTTTCTTGCAAATAGCTTTTATTTTGTTTTTATAAGTAGAATTATGACTGAAATTGCTATAAAAAAACTAATATTTTATAAAGGAATTAATAAATCTTAAAAGAATAGATAAAATAAAGAATCTTTAGAACGGGGGAGAGGAGATTGTATAATAATAAAAAGGAATTTACAATATCTGAAGCTAGTAAAATTACTGGATTTAGTAATCATGTATTAAGATATTATGAAAAAGAATTTGAAATAGATGTACCAAGGAATAAATCAGGTCATAGATATTATACGAACTTAGAATTGGAAAAATTTTTATATATAAGAAACTTGAAGGAAAACGGATTTTCAAATACTCAAATTAAAGCAGTTTTAAAATCACCTGAAAAAATAATTTTAAATAATGAAATAGCAGCTTCTCAAATTCAAGAATGTGAACTATCAATTGAAAAGAAAAATCTTTCAGACCGAAATAATGATAATCGTGAAATTAGTTTACATGAAATAAAAGAAATAATATCACGAGAAATAGATGATGGTATAAAAACTTTAAGTCAAAACTTAATAGAAGAAATGCAAACAGTATTTGGAGATATAAAAAAAAATAATGAAGAATATAAAAACAATGACAAAGATGCTTTAATATCAGAAAATGCAAGACTTAGAATGAAATTGAAAGAAAAGGCATATGAACTAGCTATTCTCAAAGAAAAATTAAAAAGATTAGAAAACAGTAAAAAGTCAATATTTGCTAAAATATTTAGTAATAAGAAGGATTAAAATAAAAGTATATAATCCTTCTTTTTCATTTTATTGAATAATCAGACCAATATAAATGTATACAGTTGACATAATTGAATACGAGTATTATAATATAATTAGAATTATAAAAGACGAGGGGGAGTAATAATGAAAATAAATAAAAATGAAAATAAAGAAAAAAGGGAAAAGAGAAAGTGTGGAATGATTACTTGTATTCATTGTATTTGTAATACTTGCACTTTAGATAAATGTGAATTTTATGAAAGAGTTTATAAACAAGAATATTAAATAAAAAGCTTCCAAAATTTAAATTAATTTTGGAAGCTTTTTATTTATTTTTATTTAATTGAATTATTATTTTTTATTTGGATATTTTTCTAAAGCAATCTTAAGTATATTCATAGCTTTTTTCAAATCTTTTTCATTTAAGATATATGCTATTCTCACTTCATCTTTTCCTAATCCAGGAGTTGCATAAAATCCTTCTGCTGGAGCAAGCATAACAGTTTCATTATCTATATCAAAATCTTTCAGAAGCCATATAACAAAGTCTTCTGCATCAACTACAGGTAGTTTTGCTACCACATAAAATGCACCAGTAGGTTTTTCACATATAACATTAGGCATTTCTTTTAGAGCATTATAAACTATATCTCTTCTTTTTTGATATTCGGCAAGTACATTTTCAAAGTAATCTTCAGAAACAGAATAAAGTCTAGCAGCTCCAATTTGTTCTAATGTTGGAACACATAATCTGCCTTGGCAAAGTTTTAATATTTGCTTTATTAAATCTTTATTTTTACTTGCAATAGAACCTATTCTTGCACCACATGCACTATATCTTTTAGAGATACTATCTACTATAATTACTCTGTCTTCAATTTCTTTAATGTTTCCAAAGCTAGTATAAGTAAGATTATCATATACAAATTCTCTATAAACTTCATCAGCAATGATGAATAAATTATATTCTTTTGCAAGACTTGCAAGCATTTGAATTTCTTCAGGAGTATATACTACACCAGTGGGATTACCCGGATTTGATAAAAGTATAGCCTTAGTTTTTGGGGAAATTAATTCTTCGATTTTTTCTTTTTTTGGTAGATGAAAGCCTTCTGTAGCTTTTGTAGTAATAGGCTTTACATTAACACCGACAGCTGAAGAAAAACCATTGTAATTTGTATAAAAAGGTTCAGGTATTAATACTTCATCACCATGGTCAGCTACAGCTATTAAAGAAAATAAAAGTGCTTCACTACCACCATTTGTGATAACGATTTCCTCGTGCTCAAAATTCATATCATATCTTTTGTAATATTTTATAAGTGCTTCTATTAATTCTGGCATACCTTGAGAAAAACTATATTTTAGTACTTTTTCATCAAAACTTTTTACAGCTTCAAAAAATTCAGTAGGAGTTTCTATATCTGGCTGTCCGATATTGAGATGATAAACTTTTTTCCCTTGTTTTTTAGCATTTTCTGCTATTGGAACTAATTTTCTTATTGGTGACTGCTGCATTGAAGTTATTCTCTTTGAAAAAATCATTATTATCCCCTCCAGTATTAATAATAAATTCACTTTTATAATAACATAAAATTAGAATAATATGTATATATTTTCTGCAAATTAAAAGAATTAAAAAAATAAAAATCATATTGACAAAACAACAGAAAATAGAATAATTGAAATAATTTTAAATCAAAAGAATACTTTACAGACAAATAGACAAGGGGATTGAATATATATTAATTTGTATGTATAAATTAATTTTTATATATATAAATTTATTTTGATAATCAAGTAAACTATGATATAATATATAAATAATTGGATGATTTGAAATTTATTATCATCTAATATTCAATAATCTTAATAATCTTATATTTTGGAGTGAATTAACAGTGAGATTAGTCCCCTTATCAGCGGTTAAAGAAGGTACTTTTTTAGGGCAAACTTTATATAATAATCAGGGTAAAATATTACTTAACAAGGGAACTAAATTAACAAGCAGATACATAAGTAAAATCCGAGAACATGGTTTTTATACTATTTATATAATAGATAAATACAGTGAACAAGAATTGGAAGATGTTATAAAACCTCAAATAAGACGAAAGGCGATAGATACTGTAAGAAATATTTACAATAATTTTTCGATAATGCATCAGCCTAATACAAATTTTTTTAAAAAAGAAAAATTAAAAAAAGAAAGCGAATCTAATATAGATATGATACAGGAAATGACAAAGGCAATAGTAGATGATATTTTTTCACAACCTAATTTGCTAATAAATTTAGTAGATATAAAGAATGTTGATTCGTATACATATTATCACTGTGTAAATGTTGGTATTCTTGCCTTGACATTAGGAATAGGATATGGTTTAAATAGAAATGATTTATATGATTTAACTTTAGGATGTATGCTGCATGATATAGGTAAAATATTTGTTCCTAAAGAAGTATTAAATAAAAAAAGTAAATTAACAGATGAAGAATTTGAATTGATTAAGGAGCATTGCGAAAAAGGATTTTTATATTTAAGAGAAAATACAGATATAGGACCTAGACCTAGAATAATAGTACTGCAACATCAGGAAAGATATGATGGTTCAGGTTATCCTAACAGTTTAAAAGGCGATGATATTAATTTATTAGCACAGATAGCATCTATAGCAGATGTATATGATGCTTTAACTTCTGATAGACCATATAGAAAAGCTCTACCTCCACATGAAGCAATTGAATATATAATGGGTTCAGGAGGAAGTTATTTTAATATGGCTTTAGTAAAGACTTTTTTGAAAAAAATAATACCATTTCCAGTGGGAACAGTAGTTAAACTGAGTAATGGATTTATAGGAACTGTCGAACAGATAAATTCTGAAATGATACTAAAGCCAGTTATTAAAATATTTAGAAATAAAGCCGAAGATATATCTCCTTTTTTATGTGATTTATCTAGAGAGAAAAATATTGTTATTACTGATGTAGTATATGAATTATAATTATTCTTAATTTCTAAATAATTTTTTACCATTTTCAAATAATATTTATACAGACAAATACTAAATCATGCTCCTGCTTACAGGAGTATTTTTTCTGAGAAAGGAATGAGATGAAATATGAAAAAATATTACATTGAAACATGGGGTTGTCAGATGAATGAGCACGATTCAGAAAAATTAGCTGGTATGCTGTCAAATATGGGATATACTAGCTGTGATAATAAAAAAGAGGCAGACCTCATAATTTTTAACACGTGCTGTGTTAGAGAAAATGCAGAATTAAAAGTTTATGGAAATTTAGGACAGTTAAAACCACTTAAAAAAAATAATCCTGATTTAATAATAGCTGTATGTGGTTGTATGATGCAGCAGAGTCATATAGTAGAGTATATAAAGAAAAAATATCCTTTTGTAGATTTAATATTTGGAACTCATAATCTTCATAACTTTCCAGTTTTACTTGCAAATTGCAGACAATCAGATAATATGATTGTAGAAATTTGGGATAGAGAAGGAGAAATCGTAGAAGGTATTCCTGTTATAAGAAAATACGGAATAAAATCTTTTGTCAACATCATGTATGGATGTAATAATTTCTGCACATACTGTATTGTTCCGTATACTCGTGGAAGAGAAAGAAGTAGAAAACCAGATGATATTTTAAATGAAATAAAAAATCTAGTAGCAAATGGAACTGTAGAGGTAACTTTACTAGGACAAAATGTTAATTCATATGGTAAAACTTTAGATAATCCAATAGACTTTGCAGATTTATTGTATCAGATTAATGAAATTGAAGGATTAAGACGAATTAGATTTATGACATCACATCCTAAAGATGTTTCTCCAAAGCTGATAAGGGCTTTAAAAGAATGTGATAAATTATGTGAACATATACATTTACCTGTTCAAGCAGGTAGTAATAGAGTTTTAGAAAAAATGAATAGAAAGTATACAAGAGAAAAGTATCTGAAATTAATAGAAGAAATACGTAAAGCTGTTCCAGATATAAGTATAACTACAGATATAATTGTAGGTTTTCCGGGAGAAACCGAAGAAGATTTTAAAGAAACTCTTGATTTAGTTGAAAAAGTTGGATATGATAATGCTTTTACTTTTATATATTCAATAAGGAAAGGTACTCCAGCAGCAAATATGAAAGAACAAGTACCTGATGAAATAAAACATGAAAGGTTTAATAGACTACTTGAAGTACTTCATAAATCAGTAAAAGAAAAAAATCATGCTTTGAAAAATAAAGTATTAGAAGTGCTTATTGAAGGTACGAGTAAAAATGATGATAATATACTCATGGGAAGAACAAGAACAAATAAAGTAGTAAATTTCAAAGGACCTAAAGAACTTATAGGAAAATTCGCACATGTTAAAATAACAGAGCCAAAGAATTTTTCATTATATGGCGAATTAATATAGATTTCATATCAATTAAGAGTTAAAAGTTTAGAATATAATAAAAAAGCTTTTAACTCTTAATTTTTAATTGTTTAATAAAGTATTAGAAATGTGTTTATTTTTGATATAAATTTATATAAAGCATATGCTATAATTTAATGTAAGTATTTTAATACTACTAAAATAGGAGGAAATTGAATGTCACGTTTAACTCCAATGATGAAGCAGTATTTAGAAATAAAAGAAAAATATAAAGACCATATTCTTTTTTTCAGACTAGGAGATTTCTATGAAATGTTTTTTGAAGATGCAGAAATTGCATCAAAAGAACTTGAAATAGCTCTGACAGGCAGAGATTGCGGATTAAAAGAAAGAGCCCCAATGTGCGGAGTTCCATATCATTCTGCTGATTCATATATTGCAAAATTAATTGATAAAGGATATAAAGTAGCAATTTGTGAACAAGTAGAAGACCCTTCAAAAGCTAAAGGTATAGTTAAAAGAGAAGTAGTCCGTATTATTACACCGGGTACTATCATAGACCCTTCTATGCTTAATGAAAAAGTTAATAATTATATAATGACATATATAGAAAATGAAAATGGAATAGGAATTGCATATGCTGATATTACTACAGGTGAACTTAAAACGACAGACTTTAAAAATTTAGAAAGTAAAAAGAAAGTTTTAGATGAAATAATGAAGATAAGTCCTAGAGAAATATTAATCAGAGAAGATTTTGACTATAATTCTAGTATTCTTAAAGATATTCAAAAAAATTATAATGTACTGATAACTAAGTATTATAATAGAGCATTTGAATATAAAAATTCTGAGGATATAATAAAAAAACATTTTAATATTTTTTCGATAGACAGTTTTGGATTAAATGATAGAAAGTTATGCGTTATAGCTGTAGGAAGTTTGTTAGATTATATTTATGAAACTCAAAAAGTTCCACTACTGCATATAGATAAGATAAATATATATAATTATGACAAATATATGATATTAGATAAATTTACTAGAACTAATTTAGAACTTTTAGAGACTATTAGAGGAAAAGATAAAAGAGGTTCTCTATTGTGGGTTTTAGATAAAACTTGTACTTCTATGGGAGCAAGAACATTGAGAAAATGGATTGAAGAACCTTTGATTGAAATTAAAAAAATAAATGACAGATTAAATTCTGTACAGATACTATACAATGATGTTATTTTAAGAAGTGAATTGAGAGAATTATTGAGTAAAATGTATGATTTAGAAAGACTTTCATCAAAAATTGTATATGGTAATGTAAATGCGAGAGATTTAATTTCCTTAAAAACGTCTTTAAAAGTATTACCAGAAATCAAGAGTAAACTTTCAGAAAAAAAATTTGAATTAGGAAAAATATTTGAAGAAATAGATGAATTAAAAGATATATATAATTTACTAGAAGAATCAATAGTAGATGACCCTCCTCTTTCAATTAAGGAAGGCGGAATAATAAAAAGTACATTTAATGAAAAGCTAAGAGAACTTAGAAGTGCTATAACAGACGGAAATAAGTGGATAATACAGCTTGAAGAAAGAGAAAGGAAAAATACGGGAATAAAATCTTTAAAAATAAGTTTTAATAAAGTATTCGGGTATTATATAGAAGTAACAAAGAGTAATATTAAAAATGTTCCAGACACTTATATTAGAAAACAAACTCTTGCAAATTCAGAAAGATATATTATGCCAGAACTTAAGGAAATTGAAAATAAAATTTTAACTGCACAAGAAAAAATTGTCGATTTAGAATATGAACTATTTAATGAAGTAAGAAATACTATTCTTAACAATGTAAATCGCATATTGAAAACGGCAAAAAATATTGCATCACTTGATGTTTTATTATCTTTTGCAGAAGTTAGTTCTATTTATAGATATAATAAACCCAAGGTAAACAATTCTAAGATAATAGAACTTAAAAATGCTAGGCATCCGGTTGTTGAAAGAGTTGCTGGAGAAGAACTATTTGTACCTAACGATACTTTGTTAGATGATGATGAAAATAGATTTTATATAATTACTGGACCTAATATGGCTGGGAAATCCACTTATCTCAGACAAGTTGCTTTAATAGTCTTAATGGCACAAATAGGATGTTTTGTCCCTGCAGAAAAAGCAGTAATTGGCATTGTAGACCGAATATTCACAAGAGTTGGAGCTTCAGATGATTTATCACAAGGACAAAGTACTTTTATGGTTGAAATGAGTGAGCTGTCCAATATTTTAAATAATGCAACAAAAAATAGCTTAATAATATTAGATGAAATAGGAAGAGGAACAAGTACATATGACGGACTTAGTATTGCATGGGCAGTTATAGAATATATAAACGATACAAAAATTTTAGGTTCAAGAACGTTATTTGCCACTCATTATCACGAATTAACTGAACTAGAAGATAGAATAAAAGGTGTTAAAAATTACTGTATTTCTGTAAAAGAATCAGGAGATGATATAATTTTTTTAAGGAAAATTATTAGGGGTGGAGCAGATAAGAGTTATGGAATACAAGTTGCCAAATTAGCCGGACTGCCAAAAAAAGTTATTGACAGAGCAAAAGCTATTTTAAAAAAACTAGAGACTAACGATATAAATAATAAAAGAGATTATAAAGATAGAGAAATAGCAGCAATTAATTTATTAGAAGATACACCTGACAATACATCTGACTATATTAATGAAAAGTTAAATGAAAAACAAATAAATCTATTTGATTATAAAAGCAGTGAAATAATTAATGAATTAAAAAATGTCGATATTATTAATATGACTCCAATGGATGCTATGAATAAGCTCTTTGAACTTGTAAAAAAAGCAAAGGCAATATAAGGTGATATTATATGTTTAAAAGAATAAAAAAACTTGATGAAAAAATTACTAATAAAATTGCCGCTGGTGAAGTTATAGAAAGACCTGCTTCAGTGGTAAAAGAACTTGTAGAAAATTCCATAGATGCAGATGCAAAGGCTATAACTATTGAAATAAAAAACGCTGGAAAAACATATATTAGAATTACAGATGATGGGATAGGAATATATAGAGATGATATAGAACTGGCCTTTGAAAGACATGCAACCAGTAAAATATCTAGCGATAGAGATATATATAATCTAAATAGTTTGGGATTTAGAGGAGAAGCACTCGCAAGTATTGCATCTGTTTCAAATGTAGAAATAATTACAAAGACTAAAGATGATGAATTTGGGATAAGAGCTGAATTTAGAAATGGCAAAATAGTTTATAAAAATGAAGTAGGGTGTCCTGTTGGAACTACAATTATTATAAAGGATTTGTTTTATAATACTCCTGTAAGATATAAATTTTTAAAATCAGATGCAACTGAAACTAATTATATAAGTATTCTTGTCAATAAATTAGCTCTATCTCATCCGGAAATTTCTTTTAGATATATTATAAATAATAAAAATATATTTACTACTCCGGGCAATAAAGATATATATTCAGCAATATTATCTATTTATGATAAAGAAATTGCAAAAAATCTTATAGAAATTTACAATAAAAAAGATGATGTGAAATTAAGAGGATATATTTCAAATATTAATTATTCAAGAGGAAATAGACAAATGCAGTCTATATTTGTAAATGGCAGATATATTAAGAGCAAAATAATCACAAAAGCTATTGATGAAGCTTATAAAACTTTACTACCTTTAAATAAATATCCTGCTTGTTTTTTATATTTAGACATTAATCCAAATATGATAGATGTTAATATACATCCGGCAAAAACTGAAATAAGATTTCATAATGAAGAATTTATTAAAAATTTTATTTCAAACACAATTAAAGAAAAGTTATTAAATACTAACTTAATACCAACTATTAAAATGGAAAAGAAATCTGCTAAAATGGATAATAATATATCTGAATTAGATAAAAATATTACTGTTAAAAATAAAGATATAAATATAGAAAAAGTTATTAATGATATATCAAAGCAATTAGTTATTGATACTACAAATAAAGATTTTTCTCTTAAAAAAAATGAATATATAGTTAAAGAAGATAAGCACTTATCAAAACCTAAAGAATATCCTTTATCAAATATTGATACTTATATCAAAAAAGCAGTAAATATTAGAAAAAAAGAAAAAAATACTGTTTTAAAAGAAAGTAACTTAAAATATGATGGAACATTTTTTGATGATTTAGTTATTATAGGACAGCTTTTTTCAACGTATATTATTTGTGAAAAAGATGAAAAAATGTATATAATCGATCAGCATGTAGCTCATGAACGAATACTATATGAAAAATATTTAAATAGTTATTTAAAAAGTGATATTATATCTCAAATATTATTAGAACCGATTATTATTGAGCTAAATTATTTGGATAAAGAAGTTATATTTCAAAATATGAATATTTTTGAAAATTTAGGATACAAAATTGATGACTTTGGGTATAATACTGTTATATTAAGGGAAGTTCCCGTTTTATTTGGTACACCAGTAGCTAAAAGTTTCTTTTTAGAAATTTTAGAAAAATTAAGCAATAATATAAAAAATAATTATGAATTAAAAGAAGAAAAAATTATTCAAACAGCATGTAAAAATGCAATAAAAGCTAATGATTCATTAAAATTTATTGAAATAGATAAGCTTATAAAGGAATTACAAGAAACAAAAAATCCTTTTACTTGTCCGCATGGTAGACCAATAATTATATCTATTTCAAAATCTGAAATAGAAAGAAAGTTTTTAAGAACGTAAGTAGGTGAGCTTTATGAAAAAACCTTTAATAATAATTGTTGGACCAACTGCTGTTGGTAAAACCAAAATATCGATAGAAGTAGCTGAAAAGATAAATGGAGAAATTATATCGGCAGATTCAATGCAGATATACAAATATTTAAATATAGGTAGTGCAAAACCTTCAAAAGAAGAATTGTCTAGAGTAAAGCATTATCTTGTAGATGAAATTGACCCTAAAACAAAATTTTCAGTATCTGAGTATAAACAAATGGCTCAAAAATATATTGATAAAATATTGAGTAAAAATAAGCTGCCAGTAGTTACTGGTGGAACTGGTTTATATGTAAATTCATTAATTTATGATATGGATTTTTCAAATACATCTGCAAATCCTAAGTTGAGAAAAGAACTTGAAGAATTACAAAAAAATTATGGTAAAAAATATCTACATAGAAAACTTGAAGAAGTAGATTCAAATGCTGCAAAAAGAATACATCCAAACAATGTAAAAAGAGTGATTAGGGCTTTAGAAGTATTTTATACAACAGGAAAAAATTTAAAAGATTTTAGTAGAGATTTAAAAAAGACAAATAAATATGAGTATGTTTTAATAGGATTGAATAGGGACAGAAAAAAACTCTATGAGAGAATAAACAAACGAGTAGATATAATGTTTGATATGGGGCTTGTAGATGAAGTAGCTAATTTATTATCTATGGGACTTACTGAAGATGATATTTCTATGAAGGGAATAGGTTATAAAGAGGTCATTGGATATATCAATGGCGAATATAGTTTAGAGGTGGCAAAAGAACTTGTAAAAAGAAATACTAGACGATATGCAAAGAGACAGTTAACTTGGTTTAGAAGATATGACGATATTAAATGGTATAATATTATAGAAAAAAGTGATGAAAATAAATTAGTTAGTGATATAATTGACTTTGTAGAAGGGAAAATAAAATTTATATAGAATTAATATTATATAAAACATAATAGGAGGTAAAACTACATATGAAATCAGCTGTAAATTTGCAAGATATTTTTTTAAATCAAGTAAGAAAGGAACATATACCTATAACTATTTATTTAATTAGTGGATTTCAAATCAAAGGTATAGTTAAAGGATTTGATAGTTATACTATCGTAATCGACAGTGATGGAAAACAGCAGATGATATATAAACATGCAATTTCTACTATTGTTCCTGTAAAATCAGTTAACTTCTTATCTAATAACAATAAAAAACAAGAAAATTAATATTAAAAATACGGCATCATGCCGTATTTTTATGTGTGAATATTTTTAAAATATTGATTTTGGGTGGGATGTTTTTATGTTAAAAAGTAGAAATATATTAAATACAGTTTTCAAAATTCATAATAAAATTTTGGACTTAGCTGAGATAGTAGAAGATGAAATAACTGGAAAATTCAAAGAATTAGATGATATAAAAACATATAATCAATATAAAGTTTTAAAAGCCATGCAGGATAATAGACTGAGTGATGTGCATTTTAATTGGAATACAGGTTATGGATATAATGATGCAGGGCGTGATACATTAGAAAAAGTTTATAGCGATGTTTTTAACACAGAAGATGCAATTGTAAGACCTACTATTGTATCAGGAACACATGCACTAACATTATGTCTTTCTGGAATATTAAGACCCGGAGATGAGTTGTTATCTGCTACATCAACTCCTTATGATACTTTAGAAGAAGTTATAGGAATAAAAAATAAAAACGGTTCATCACTAAAAGATTTTGGAATAGAATATAGACAAGTTGATTTTCTTTCAAATGGAGAAGTTGATATTGAAAATTTAAAGAAAAGTATTACTGACAAAACAAAAATGGTATATATACAGCGTTCAACTGGTTATGGATGGCGAAAAGCTCTTACCATAAAAGATATAAAGAAAATAATTGAAGAAGTTAAAAGTATTAGAAAAGATATAATTTGTATGATTGACAACTGCTATGGTGAATTTTTAGAGATATTAGAACCTACTGATGTTGGTACTGATATTATGGCAGGTTCTTTAATAAAAAATCCCGGTGGTGGATTAGCTTTAACAGGCGGATATATAGTAGGTAAAAAAAATCTAATAGAGCTCGTATCATATAGAATGACATCACCCGGAGTAGGTAAAGAATGTGGACTTACTTTTGGACTGACTAGAAATATATTTCAGGGACTTTTTATAGCTCCACATGTAGTTACCGAAGCATTAAAAGGAGCAATATTTTGTGCTAAAATTTTTGAAAAATTAAACTATGATGTATGTCCTAAATATAATGATAGTAGAAGTGATATTATACAAGCAGTAAAATTAAACTCTCCAGATAAAGTTATAGCTTTTTGTGAAGGTATACAAGAAGCTGCTCCAGTTGATTCTTTCGTAACACCTGTGCCGTGGGATATGCCCGGATATGATAGTGAAGTTATTATGGCAGCAGGGGCTTTTGTTCAAGGTTCATCTATAGAACTCAGTGCCGATGCTCCTATAAGAAAGCCATATATTGTATATTTTCAAGGTGGACTAACATATGAACATTCAAAATTTGGAGTTTTAAAAGGACTTCAAAAAATGTATGATAAAGGATTATTAGATTTATAAAAATAAAGGTGCAAAATAAAATGCACCTTTATTTTTATAACTTTCTAAATACTCCTTTTACAATTCCTAAAATTCTAACATCATTTACTATTATTGGATTCATAAAATCATTTTCAGGCTGCAATTTAATATAATTGTCCTCTTTAAAAAATCTCTTAACTGTTGCTGAATCTTCAAGTAGTGCAACAACTATATCTCCATTATTAGCATCTGATTGCTGTTTTACTAATACAAAATCATCATTTAAAATACCTGCTTTAATCATACTATCTCCAGATATTTTCAATATAAAATAATTACCTGAATCAATAAAATCAATAGGAACTGGAAAAGTTTCTTCAACATTTTCTACAGCTAAAATAGGTTGTCCAGCTGTAACTTTTCCAATAATCGGTATATTTGCAATTTCTTTTTCTTTGTTTTCAGATATAAATCTATTGAAATTTAATACTTCAATAGCTCTCGGTTTTGTAGGGTCACGCCTTATGTAACCTTTTCTTTCTAATCTGGTTAAATGTCCATGAACAGTTGAAGTAGACCTTAAACCAACAGCTTCACATATTTCACGTACTGATGGAGGATAACCTTTTTTTTGAATTTCTTGTTTAATGAAGTTTAAAATTTTAGATTGCTGTTTAGTTAAATTAGGTCGTTGTTTAGTTAAATCTGAACTCATCTCAGCACCTCACTATCATTTGTTTGTTATATTATAACATATTATATATATTTCTTCAAACATAAGTTCGATTTATTGTAAAAAAGTATACATTTTTATATAATATTTAAAATTTGAGGTGGAGATGATTTTCTATTATTATTTTGCTATTCGTCAAATTCTTCTAACCATTCAAATTGATTTATAATCTCTCTTTTTACATTTTTCTTATGAGCTGCATATAATTGAGTAGTAGTAACATTATCATGATCTAAAAGATTTTGAACATCATATATAGAAAATCCATATTGAATTAGAGAAGATGCTGCCGTAGCTCTTAGTTTATGAGGACTATATCCATTTTCTCTAGATGTACTGAGGGCTATTGAAGTATATTTTTTTACAAGCTCTCGTATTGCTCTTTTAGTCATTCTAGTTTTCTGTAGAGATAAAAATAGTGCATCTCTATGCTGTGGTGGTATGCTTTCAGATTTTGGTCTTTCCTTATTAATATAATCGAGAATAACCTTTTCAACTGATTTATTGAGGGGCATATTTACTTCTTTACCTCTTTTTCTATAAATTTTAAAATCACCTCTATTAAAATTGAAAGATGATATATTAAGTTGGTATAATTCATTCAATCTTAAACCATAGGTAGTGAATAGTATGAGAATAGCTTTATCTCTCAACTTAGTTTTTTTCCAGTAAATTTTTTCTCTTTCAGAAAGACCTGTCCCATTCTCAACAGCATCTAACATTATCGCTACTTCATCAATTTCTAATTTTTTAATTGCATCAGGCTGTGGTTTAGGAAGCTTGATAGGGTTAAAACCATCAGTAATATTTTTATCTAAAATTTCATCTCTATATAGAAATTTGAATAGGGAAGATAGGGAAGATTTTTTTCTTGCCAAAGCTCTGTTGTTATTTTCCATTATTATTTTTGCATTGGGTTTTTCTATTACATATCTTGAACAGTAATCTCCAATAAATCTATTTACATCACGTGCTTTTATCTTTTTAAAATCTTCTACAGTAATGGAATTTGTTGTTTTTGCACATGTAATATCAGTTTCAGAAATTAAATATTTACAGAAAAATAAAATATCATTTAAGTATGCATGTCTAGTTCTTATGGATACACTGTTTTTAAGAAAAATGAAATAATCCTTCATAAATGGAGGTAGTTGAGCTTCAATAGCTAAACAGCTTTCAATAAGTTGGTTTTCATCTTGAACGACATTATCTGGCTTTGATGATTTATTATGTACAACAATATTTTGTTTTGACATAGCAGTATACCTCCTGTAATTAGAATTAAGAATTAAAAATTATAAATTAAGAATTAGGAATTAATGATTTTGTAATTTTTTGTAAAATAAATAAAATAGTAAGTATCAATATAAGTAATAATATAATAAGTATATTAAAATTAAGATAATGAGTACATAATATATAACTAAAATATAATTAAATATAATTTAGAATAATTTAAAATTCTAACTAGTATTTTTATTTTATAGAAAAAATATCGTATTTTCAATACAATACAAATGCTAAAAATAATAAATAATTAAGAATTATAAATTAAAAATTATAATATATGTAAATTAAAAGTGAAAAAAGCTTGGATTTGTGAAAACCTAAGTGAAATTTATTATTTTTCATAAACTATTCCCTAAATATACATTTAAAGAATAGTTGGATTTTAAAATTTTAAAACTTAAATTTTAAACATCTATTAAATTTTTATCTTCTTCTACTGCTATTATTTTAAAAATCAAACTAAAAACAATGACAACTTGATATATAAAATTATAAACTATATAAAATAAAGCAATAAAATAAAACAATAAAGTAAAACAATTAAATATAAAATATAAAAATTAATACCTACAAGATTAAAATTTTATAGATTTAATTTATCTTGTAGGTATTAATTTTATTATACATTTAATTCTACATTTATACCCAATAATTCTTTATTTGCTTCTAAAATTGGTTTAATATTTGTTTCTATAAATTCGACAACTTGCTCAGGAGCTCTACCTACATATAATTTAGGGTCTAGAAGATTTTTTATTTCATTAATTGACAAGTTGAAAGAATCATCTTTTGCAATTCGCTGTAATAAGTCGTTTTCTTTGCCTTCTTGTTTTACTTTTTTAGCTGCTTCCATAGAATGAAGTCTTATTTTTTCATGTAATTCTTGTCTGTCTCCACCTTTTTTAACAGATTCCATAAGTATATTTTCAGTAGCCATAAAAGGAAGTTCCTGCTCTATATGTTTATATATTACCTTTTCATTTACAACTAAATTTGAAGTGATATTTATAGCAATATCTAATATTGCATCAACGGCTAAGAAAGTTTCAGCTATTGTAATTCTTCTATTAGCTGAATCATCAAGTGTTCTTTCAAACCATTGAGTAGATACAGTCAGTGCTGGATTTAAAGCATTTGTAATAACATATCTTGCTAATGAAGCTATTCTTTCACTGCGCATTGGATTGCGCTTGTAAGCCATAGCTGAAGAGCCTATTTGTTTTTTTTCAAAAGGTTCTTCAATTTCCTTTAAATGCTGCAAAAGTCTTATATCATTAGTCATTTTATGAAGACTTTGAGCTATTCCACTTAATACTGAAAGAACCTTATAATCCAATTTTCTTGAGTATGTTTGTCCGCAAACTGGAAATGACTTTTCAAAACCTAATTTTTTTGCTACTAATTCATCTAATTTTTTAACTTTTTCATGGTCGCCATCAAATAGTTTTAGATAGCTTGCTTGTGTTCCTGTAGTCCCCTTTGCACCTCTAAACATCATTTTAGATACTACGTATTCAATATCTTCATAGTCTAATAAAAGGTCCATTATCCATAGAGTAGCTCTCTTTCCTACGGTAGTTAATTGTGCAGGTTGAAAATGAGTAAATCCTAATGTTGGTAAATCTTTATATTTTAAAGAAAAAGAAGTTAATTTATCTATGCAGTTTAATAGTTTTTTCTTAATTATTTGCAGAGCTTGATACATTATAATTATATCTGTATTATCTCCTACAAATGCACTTGTAGCTCCTAAATGTATAATAGGCTTGGCTTTTGGACATTGACTGCCATAAGTATGAACATGTGACATTACATCATGTCTAGTTTCTTTTTCGATTTTTTTAGCTAATTCATAATCTATATTATCCATATTTTTTTTCATTTCTTCTATTTGTTCATCTGTAATTGGAAGACCTAATTCCTTTTGAGATTCAGCTAGAGCTATCCAAAGTTTTCTCCATGTTTTAAACTTATTGTCAGGTGAAAAAAGTTTAAGCATTTCTTTACTAGAATATCTAGTTATTAAAGGATTTTGATAAATAGAAGTCACAAAACCACTCCTTAATCATGATATTTTTATATAAATACGAATTTTTTATATATAGTATTATATAATATTTCGATAAATATAACAAATAATAGATTGTAAATTATATAAAAAAATTCGATTTATATAAAAAAATAAAAACCTGCTTAAAGCAGGTTTTTTGTATTTATTTTGTTATCTAGGCTGTACAATTAATTTTATTGCTGTTCTTTCTTCTCCATCGATTTCGATGTCTGTAAAAGCTGGAATACAGATTAAGTCCATACCGCTAGGAGCAACAAATCCTCTAGCAATAGCAACTGCTTTTACTGCTTGATTAAGTGCTCCAGCACCTATTGCTTGAATTTCAGCAGCTCCACGTTCTCTAAGAACTCCTGCTAAAGCTCCTGCAACTGAATTTGGATTTGATTTTGCTGATACCTTTAATACTTCCATTTAGTAAAGCCTCCTTCTTACTAATTTGATTATTTTGAGTAGTGTTTTAAATTGGGAAAAATCCACATTTTTTTAATAAAATTTTATGGAGTTATTTCCACTTATTACTATTATTCTACAAAAAAATAAAAATTCCTGCTTCTATATAAATAAATTAAATTAAAAATTTTCCTAAAATTTTCATTTTAATAATAAAAGAAGCTTAAAGCTTCTTTTATTATTATTTAGCATAATCAATTGCTCTAGTTTCTCTTATAACATTTACTTTAATTTGTCCAGGATATTCTAGACTATTTTCAATTTTTTCACTTATTTCTCTAGCTAATAATACCATGCTATCATCATCTATTTCTTCTGGTTTTACCATAATTCGAATTTCTCTACCTGCTTGAATAGCATAAGCTTTTTCTACACCTTCATAAGAATTAGCTATACTTTCAAGTTTTTCTAATCGTTTTATATATGTTTCAAGAGTTTCTCTTCTAGCTCCCGGTCTAGCTGCTGAAATAGCATCTGCTGCAGTAACTAATACTGCTTCAATAGTTTGAGGCTCATAATCTCCATGATGAGTAGACATTGCATGTATAACTTCTTCAGATTCTCTAAACTTTCTAAGAAGATTTATACCTATTTCAACATGAGTTCCTTCAACCTCATAATCTACTGCTTTTCCTATATCATGTAAAAGACCTGCTCTTTTAGCTATTTTTACATCTGCCCCTAATTCAGCAGCCATTAAACCAGCTAGATAAGAAACTTCTATTGAATGTTGTAAAACATTTTGACCATAGCTTGTTCTATACTTTAATCTACCTAATAATTTAACAAGTTCAGGATGTAAATTATGAATTCCAACATCAAAAGTAGCTCTTTCTCCTTCTTCTTTAATGTGAGCATTTATTTCACGTCTTGCTTTTTCTACCATTTCTTCAATTCTTGCTGGATGTATTCTGCCGTCTAAAATAAGCTTTTCTAATGCAACTCTTGCTATTTCACGTCTGATTGGATCAAAACATGAAAGAATAACTGCTTCTGGAGTATCATCGATTATTAAATCTACTCCAGTTATTGTTTCAAGTGCTCTAATATTTCTACCTTCTCTTCCTATTATTCTACCTTTCATTTCATCATTAGGTAGAGTTACTACAGAAATAGTAGATTCAGCAACATAATCTGCTGCACATTTTTGTATTGCATAAGAAATAATTTCTGTTGCTTTTTTATGAGCTTCTTCTTTAGCTTTACTTTCAATTTCTCTAATCATCACAACTGCTTCATGCTTTAATTTCTTTTCTAAATCACTTAAAAGCATTTCTTTGGCTTCTTCTGTTGTAAGTCCAGAAATTCTTTCAAGTTCTTCTATCTGTTTTTGATACAGCTCTTTAATCTCTTCTTCTTTAGCAGCTAGTTCCTTGAGAGTCTTATTTAAATGTTCCTCTTTCTTTTCAAGATTTTCTGATTTTCTATCAAGAGTTTCTTCTTTTTGTTGTACTCTCCTTTCCAGTCTTTGAATTTCATTACGTCTTTCTCTATTTTCCCTTTCAAATTCATTTCTTAACCTGTGAACTTCTTCTTTAGCTTCTAAAAGAATTTCCTTTTTCTTAGTTTCAGCTTCTTTATGAGCTTTAGAAATAATTAATTTGGCTTGTTCTTCTGCACTGCCAATCTTTTTTTCAGCAATATTTTTTCTTAATATATATCCAATCCCTATGCCAATCGGGGCTGATATTAAAATCGAAGATATAACGTATATATAGTTGATAGACTTCACCTCCTAATTAGTATTACTGTAAAAAAATATAAACCGAAAAAGCTCGGCTTAAAATCTTTTAAAAACTTCATAAAATACCTGGAATGGAGCTATACACACTGCTTCCTTTTAATTTTATATCTTTTTCTATATACTGTCAAGATAATAAGTTTGAACTCTGAAGTAATAAAAAAACCCGAAAATTTGTCGGGCTTTTTTATTACTTAGATTTAGAATTTTCTTTTTTAAGGTTATCTTTCGATTCATTTTTTAGTTCATTTTTTATAGGAAGATTGTAATGTTTTCTAACTTTAGTTTCAATTTCTTTTAGTAAATCTATGTTTTGTATTAAAAATTGTTTAGCATTTTCTCTTCCCTGTCCAAGTTTTATATCTCCATAGCTATACCATGACCCAGCTTTTTTTATGATATTGGCATTAACTGCACTGTCTAGTATTCCACCTTCTTTAGATATACCTGTACCATACATAATATCAAATTCTGCATTTTTAAAAGGAGGAGCTACTTTATTTTTTACGATTTTTACTTTTGTTCTACTCCCTATGATTTGGTCATTTTGTTTTATAATATCAACTTTTCTAACGTCCATTCTAATTGTAGAATAAAATTTCAAAGCTCTTCCACCGGTAGTAGTTTCAGGATTTCCAAACATAACTCCAACTTTTTCTCTCAACTGATTAATAAAAATTGTTGCAGTCTTGGATTTATTGATAATACCGGTTAATTTCCTCAATGCTTGAGACATCAATCTTGCCTGTAGTCCTACATGACTGTCTCCCATTTCTCCAGCTATTTCAGCTTTTGGTACTAATGCAGCAACTGAATCTACTACAATAACATCTACAGCCCCACTTCTTACTAAAGCTTCACATATTTCTAAAGCTTGTTCTCCAGTGTCAGGCTGAGAAACTATTAAATTGTCTATATCTATACCTAAATTTTTGCAGTATACTGGGTCGAGTGCATGTTCAGCATCAATAAAAGCTGCAGTTCCACCCATTTTTTGAGCTTCAGCAATGATGTGAAGAGCTATGGTAGTTTTACCTGAAGATTCTGGTCCATATATTTCTATAATTCTTCCTCTTGGAATTCCACCAATACCTAGAGCTATATCGAGCTCAATAGCTCCTGTAGAAATACTTTCAATATTCAGCTTAGAATTATCACCTAATCTCATTATAGAACCTTTACCAAACTGTTTTTCAATTTTTTCTAATACAGTATCTAAAGTTTTAATCTTTTCATTCATAATTTTCCCAGATTTAATCTGGTTTTCACCTACCTTTCATCTTAACGAACGCATGTTCTAATAGAATTATATACTATCTTTCTTAATAGGTCAACTGAATATTTTAATATTTTTCAATAATTTTTCTTATTATATTTAAAGCTGTCATTGCCGAATAATTTCTAATTTTATTTCTACTTCCATTAAAATTATATTTATAATAAAATGTTTTTTCATCAGTAGAAACTCCAATATAAACTAATCCAACAGGTTTTTTAGATGTAGCCCCTGTCGGTCCTGCAATACCAGTTATAGATAGACATATTTTGCTGCCTGTAATATCTTTCAAACCTTCTGCCATTTCCATGGCTGTTTCTTTGCTTACAGCACCATATTTTTCAAGAGTTTCTCTTTTCACTCCAAGCTCATCTATTTTTGCTCTGTTACTGTAAGTAACTATGGCTCTATCTAAAACACTTGATATTCCCGGAATAGAAGTTAGTTTAGAAACTAGTAATCCACCCGTACATGATTCTGCTAAAGATATTGACACATTTTTTCTAATAAGCATATCACCAACTACTTCTTCTAAAGATTGATTGTTATAACTGTATATGAATTTATCAAGACGTTTTTTTATTTCTTGTTTGATAGGATTTATAAGTTTTTCAGCTTCTTCTAAAGATTTTCCTCTAGCAGTAATTCTTAAACTAAGTTCTCCTTCGTTTGCATATGTAGCAAGTGTAGGATTTGTCTGATTTGATATTAAATCTTGTAAAATCCATTCAAGTTTTGATTCTCCTATTCCAAAAAATTTTATTATATCAGATTTAATTATGTACTTGCTTTTTTCTGCAAGATAAGGTTTTACATAATTTTGAAACATCAAATTCATTTCTCTCGGCGGACCGGGCAGGCAAATGATAATTTTTTCATTTTCATTTAAAATAAATCCCGGTGCTGTTCCAATATCATTAGGTAAAACAATTGCTCCTTCTGGAATAAATGCCTGTTTTATATTATTATCAGTCATTTCTCTATTGATTTTTTCAAAATAATATTTGATTTTTTTTAATGAATCTTCATTGAGCTTTAATTCTTTGCCAATAAAGCGTGAAATAATTTCCTTAGTCAAATCATCTTGAGTAGGACCTAAACCTCCAGTAGTTATAACTATATCTGAAATGTCTAATGCAGTTTTAAATATATTTTCTAATCTATCAGGATTATCTCCTACACTAAAGTGATATAATACATTATAACCTAATTCATTTAGCTTGCGTGATAAGAAAAAAGTATTAGAATTGATTGTTTGCCCCATTAAGAGCTCAGTACCTACAGATAAAATTGAACAGTTCAATAATATGAGGCCTCCTTTTAGCAAGTTTTTTAAAATAAAACTTTCAAGTCTTAAATTATAAAAAATTACTGTCTTAAAACTTTTTTATTTACATATATATAATCGACACCTGAAATAATAGTTAGTATTACAGCAATCCAAGTAGCTATTGTATTAAAAGGCAAGTTTATTAAACTAAAAGGATAATTATTAAATAATATAGAAATAATCATAACTATTTGAGAAATAGTTTTTGCTTTTCCCCATGGACTTGCAGCAATAACTATTCCTTCTGCTGCTGCAATTGCTCTAAAAACACTTATAGTAAATTCCCTTGAAATAATGATTACTACAACCCATGCAGGCAATTTTCCCATTTGAACAAAAGACACTAAAGCAGCAGTTACTAGCAATTTATCTGCTAGAGGGTCCATAAATTTACCTAACTTTGTTATTTGATTTCTACTTCTAGCTATATACCCATCAAGGCTGTCAGTTAATGCAGCTAAAATAAATATTAAAGCAGCAATAGTAATTCCATAAGGAATTTTTGACAGTAAGAATACCATAAAAATAGGGATTAAAAAGATTCTAGCAATTGTCAGTTTGTTCGCTAAATTCATTAATAACCTCTCCTATCAAATCATATTCTAATGCATCTATAATTTTCACTTTAAAAAACTCACCTATTTTCAGCTTTTTATTTGACTGAACATAAACTATTCCATCAACTTCCGGTGCATCAAACTCAGTTCTGCCTATATATACATTTTCATTCTCAACCTTTTCTTCTATAAGTATATCATATATATTGCCTATCTTATCCATATTCTTTTTATAAGAAATATCTTTTTGCAGTTGCATTATCTTATTTAATCTTTCTTCTTTAATTTCTTGAGGAATTTGATTTGGAAATTTTGCAGCTGGAGTATTTTCTTCTAAGGAATATGTAAAAACTCCTAATCTGTCAAATTCCACTTCTTTTATAAATTCCAAAAGTTCATTAAACTGTTCACCAGTTTCACCCGGAAAACCTACTATTATGGAAGTCCTAATTGCAATAGAAGGTATTTTACTTCTAAATTTATTAATTAAATTAATGATAGATTGCTTTGTAGTTTTTCTATTCATCTTTTTCAATATTTCATCATTGCAGTGCTGAAGTGGAATATCTATATAGTTGCATATTTTTTTATTACTAGCCATCAAATCTATTAAATCATCACTTATAATATCTGGATAAGAATACTGAAGTCGTATCCATTTTATATTATCAATTTTGCTTAATTCTTCAAGAAGCTGAGTTAATTTATAATTCCCATACAAGTCAATGCCATATCTTGTTATATCCTGTGCTATTATTATTAATTCCTTAATACCTTTGGAAGCTAAAATTTTAGCCTCTTCAATTATAGTTTCAATAGGTCTACTTCTATATCTGCCTCTTATTTTTGGAATTATACAGTAAGTACAGTAGTTGTCACATCCTTCCGCTATTTTCAAATATGCAGTATGAGATGGAGTAGTTAACATTCTAGGTAAATTATAATCTATATGAGCATTAATATCTTTTATATTTATATATCTTTTTTTATTTTCAATTAAATTTTTTATTACATCAGCTATTTCATCAAAATTTGTAGTTCCTATAAATGCATCTACTTCAGGAAGTTCCATAGATAATTCATTGAAATATCTTTGAGATAAACAACCGGTTACAATAATATATTTACATTTTCCTTCTTTTTTTAGTCTAGAAAGTTCTAAAATAGTATCTACAGATTCTTCTTTTGCACTTTCTATAAAACCACAAGTATTTATTATAATTACATCTGCTTCATATTCATTATCAACTATTTTATAATTATGTCTATCTAAAATTCCCAACATTATTTCAGAGTCAACTAAATTTTTTGAACATCCTAATGTTTCTAAATAGACTTTTAAATTCATTGTTTTATCTCCTCTCTTTTGCCTTGAAAAGTTTTTAAGATAAATATTTCAACTTCTTTTACTGCATCTAAAATGCTTTCATAATTAACCTCAAGGTCGTAATTTTTAAATTTATTAATAGAATATTTATAAAACGAATCATAATAATTGTCTATTAAATATCTTATTACATACCTATAATCTTTAATTTTTATTTTGTTTACAAGTTTTTCTACACTTTCACTCCCTAACCTCTTTTTTAAATTTAATATTGCTTCAATTATTTTTTCATCAACTTTTTCTTTATTTTTAATATAATCATTATAAATGTTGTCAATTCTATTTTCTATATTTGTATTTATTAAAATATGATAGCCATTATTCATAGCTTTAAGTATTTCATCTGGGATATTTATATTTCCAACTCTTTTGCTTTCGCTTTCAACAAGAACATACCCTGATTTATTATAATAGAGCTTGTTAAAAACTATAGACTCAAAATTTTTTTGTGTTGGAGGATTATCTGGAAATAATATATTGCCAAATACAGAACCTGAATTTTTAGCAATATACTCAAAATCAATTACTGGATAATTTAATCTTTCCAAATGCTCTAGTATATGTGTCTTGCCAACTCCTGTTAGCCCATGAAGTACTACAAATTTAATGTTTTTTGTTTTAGTTTCTATAAAATCGATTACATATCGTCTATAAGCTTTATATCCTCCTTCTAATTGATAAACATTGTCAACTCCTAAAACATTCAGTACATTGCAAACTGATTTACTTCTAGTACCACCTCTCCAGCAGAAAATAATTATATTTTTATATTTTTTCTTTATTTCTAATATTTGTCTATATATGCTTTCAAGTTTAGAAGATGCAAAGCGAAGTCCTAAACTCTTTGCTTCCTCTATGCTCTTATTTCTATATATATTTCCAATCAGTATTTTTTCATCATCATCTAATATGGGAATATTTATAGAATTTGAAATAGTTGCCTGCTTAAATTCTTTTGGAGAACGAACATCAATAAAAATTGAATTAGACAAGTTAAGTGCTGCTTCTATACTAATTTTATTTACCATAACAAATCATCACCCTATTACTATTGAAATTTTAAAAATTTATATAATAAATTGTTAAGAGTAAAACTAACTAGTTTTACTCTTAAATTCTTCAAATTCTTCTTTGCTGATTAAAACATTTCGAGGTTTACTGCCCTGACTTTCGCTAACTATTCCCCTCTTTTCCATTTCATCAATAATTCTGGCAGCTCTATTATAACCTATTCTAAACTTTCTTTGAAGCATAGAAATAGATGCCTGCTGAGAATTTACAACTAGTTCAATTGCTTCAGGAAGTAGCTCATCAACTTCTTCAGATTTACTAATTTCTTCAAAATTATCTAATATATCATCTTCATATGTAATATCTGATACTTGACTTTTTATAAAATCTACAACTCTTTGGACTTCTTCATCTGATACAAAAGCTCCTTGTACTCTCTTAGGTTTTGCAGAGCCTACTGGATAGAAGAGCATATCCCCTTTTCCCAATAGTCTTTCAGCTCCACCCATATCTAATATAGTTCGTGAATCAGCTTGAGATGATACTGCAAAGGCTATTCTTGAAGGAATGTTGGCTTTAATTACCCCAGTTATTACATCTACAGATGGCCTTTGTGTAGCTACTATAAGATGTATTCCTGCTGCACGAGCCATTTGAGCTAATCTACATATTGCATCTTCTACTTGGTTTGGAGCTACCATCATCAAATCGGCTAACTCATCTATTATGACTACAATCTTTGGCAGTTTTTCTTTATTTAACTGAATCATTTTATTATTATAGCTATCTAAATCTCTCACATTATTCTCAGCAAATAATTTATATCTATTTGTCATTTCCTGAACAGCCCAGTTTAGTGCAGTAGAAGCTTTTTTAGGGTCTGTCACAACTGGCATTAAAAGGTGAGGAATACCATTGTAATTGCTAAGTTCTACAACTTTTGGGTCTATTAATAAGAATTTTACTTCATCTGGAGAAGATTTAAATAAAATACTAGTAATAAGAGTATTTACGCATACACTTTTTCCAGAACCCGTTGCACCAGCTATTAACATGTGGGGCATTTTAGCTAAATCTGCAACTATTGGACTTCCAGAAATATCTTTTCCAAGTACAAATGTCAAACTTGATTTACTGTTTATATAAACATCACTTTCTATTACCTCTCTTAATGTAACAATTGTTGAAACATCATTTGGAACTTCAATCCCAACAGCTGATTTACCGGGAATAGGTGCTTCAATACGAATATTTTGTGCAGCTAAACTTAAAGCTATATCGTCAGCAAGATTTACTATTTTACTCACTTTTACTCCGGGACTAGGCTGAATTTCAAATCTCGTAATTGTCGGTCCTTTACTTATATGATTTACTCCAGCATCTACTCCAAAGTTATTTAAAGTTTCCTCTAAAATATCTGCTTTTTTAGCTAATATTTCTTCTTCATCTTTTTCAGAACTATTATTTTTATTATTATTTAATAAGCTTATATCAGGTAACTTATATTCACTTTCATCATTTGTATTAATTTTTAGATTTTCATTATTATTACCTGCACTATTACTTATTTTAGTAGCTTTTACTTCTATATTCTTTTTATCTTCATTTTTATTTAAATCCTGCTTATCACTATTAATGGTCGTATAATCAAGAATTTTAATTTTTTCATCAACTTCTTTTGATAAAGCAGAATTATCTATAATTGTCTTTTCACTGCCACCATTTATTGAAATTGTAATCTTAGTTTTCTTTTCTTTTTCTTTTTTTACATCATTAAGTTTTTGCCCAATAAACTTTAAAAGTTTTTTTAGTGATGATGTAAAAAAGTTAAAGAATTCAGCAATAGATAAATTTGTTGAAATCATTATTGATATTATAACTAATGTGGCAACTACTACATAACTGCCTTTAATTCCAAATAGATATTTAAAAAAGTAAGTAATAAAGCTTCCTAAAATTCCACTGCCCAGTCCTTCTTGACCTAAATAATAGACAGTTCGAAAACTAGTCTGATTAAATATTTTATCTGGCAAATATTTATTGTTTATAAGCGTGTAAATAATTATAAGACAAGTAAATAAAGTAAGTGAAGATATTACAAATTTCAATTTGATTTTTTTAAGCTCATTATTAAAAGAAAAAATACCATAAAATATTATTATATATGGAATTACATAAGAAGTTTTGCCAAGCAGTCCCATAAAAATACTTTTTAATAAAATACCAAATTTGCCTACTGAATTTGTATGTAAACTTAAAAGAGAAAGAATACCAAATGATATAATAAATAGTGAAATGATTTCATAGTTCTTTGTACGATTTTTACTCTGCTTTTTAGATTGTTTTTTATTTTGTCTTTTGTTACGTTTTGCCATGTTTCTCATTCCCTTCCTATGTATGTAAAAATAAGCTTATAAGTTTGAAAATCTTTTAATTTTATACTACAAGGTCAAAAAAATAAAAGTGTTAATAAAATCAACACTTTTAAAAACATTATAACACAGAAATTTCAATTGAAAAATAGATATTAAACATTATCTTTTTTAGGCTCTTTTCTTTCATTTATTAATTCTTTTAATTTTGACAGAGCTTTGTTTATACCTCCTACTTCATCTATAAGTCCATATTTAACGGCTTCTTCTCCTATAAGAATTGTCCCTATATCATTTGCTATTTCATCTGTTTCATTCATTAGTTCTAAGAGTTTTTCTCTATCTATCTTTGATGTCCTTATTATAAAATTTATTATTCTTTCTTGCATTTTTTCAAAATACTTAAATGTTTGTGGTACGCCAATTACTAATCCATTCATTCGTATAGGATGTATAGTCATTGTAGCTGTAGGCACAATAAATGAATAATTACAAGATGTTGCAAGAGGAACTCCTATACTGTGACTTCCACCTAATACAAGAGATACTGTAGGCTTTGAAAGGCTTGCTATCATTTCTGCTATAGCTAGTCCTGCTTCGACATCTCCTCCAACTGTATTTAAAATTACTAAAAAACCTTCTATTTCAGGATTTTGTTCAACAGCTATGAGTTGCGGAATAATATGTTCATATTTTGTAGATTTGTTCTGAGGAGGTGAAACACTATGTCCTTCTATATGTCCTATTATGGTAATAAATTGAATTTTATTGCTTAACTTAGGTACATTTTGTGTGCCCATTTCTTTAATATTTTTAAGATTGGTATTTATATCGGATTTTAGTTTGATTTTAGATGGAATATTAGTCTGTTCAGTCATTTTAAACACTCCCAATTATTTTATAGTCATATTATTATTTTGACCATAAAAAAAACTACTATACTTGAAAATATAGTAGCTTTTTTGAAATACATTTTATTTATTTAATAATTCATAATGCAGTGCTCTTACAGCTTTTTCAAGATTATCTCTAGTTATTAGACATGATATAGTCGTATTTGAATCTGATGTTTGAAGTATTTTTATATTTTCATTAGAAAGTATTTTTACTATTTTCGCCATAACTCCCGGAACACCATGAATTCTATGACCTATAGCTGTTACTTTACTACAATTAGTAGTCAGTTTATATTTTAAATTATAAAAATCTAATATTGATTTTAATATAGTCAAATCTTTTTCTTCTATTGTAAATACTTTTCTCTCTTCAAAGAAATTTATCATATCAATACTTATTTTATTTTTTTCTAATCCATCTAAAAGCAGTTTATTTTTTTCATCATCACTATCTATTTCGATATTTACTTGTACTATATCATTTTTGTAAGCAATAGCAGTAAATAAAGTTTTAGAACATATATTTGAAAAAGTATATTCACTTTTTTTAATAGTTGTTCCATCTGAATCTGTAAAAGTATTTTTTATTTTTAATGTAATATTTGACCTTTCAGCAATTTCTACAGCCTTAGGATGAATAACTTTTGCCCCATCTGTAGCCATTTGATACACTTCATCATAAGATAGACAGTCTATAACATTTGCATCTGGAACTAATCTTGGATCGGCAGTCATAACGCCATCTACATCTGTATAAATTTCAACTACATCTGCTTTTAAAGCTTCTCCTAGTATTACAGCAGTAGTATCACTGCCTCCTCTTCCAAGTGTAGTTATATCTCCGTTTTCAGTTATACCTTGAAATCCTGTTACTACAACTATTTTGTCTTCTTTTAGATTTTCAATAATATTTTTGGGGTCTACTCTTTTAACACATGCATTTCCAAAATTTTCGTCTGTTATAATTCCTGCTTGAAAACCTGTCATTGCAACTGCGTCATATCCTTTAGATTTTATAGTATTTGCCATTATAACAGATGATATTATTTCCCCACAGCTCATTATTAAATCTAATTCTCTACTACATCGTTCAGAAAAAATTGAATTTGCAAAATTAATTAAAGTATCAGTTGCATATGAATCTCCTTTTCTCCCAATTGCAGATACTACAACTACTGGTTTTTTCCCAGATAATTTTGTTTCAATAATTTTATCTGCAATTTTATCCCTAAGCTCTTGAGAAGCTACTGAAGTACCTCCAAATTTTTGAACAACTATATTCATAGATTTCCCCCTCAAAGTAATTAATCTGCCTGTAATTTATATTTATGAAAATAAATTTATGAGTGTTACCATACAAAATGTATTTTACAAGTAAAAATTATTTTCGCTAGAATTTTCAATTTCTATTATTATCATATCACTTCCTATTTTTTTAACACAATCCCAAGGAATTTCAATAAAGTCTTTATCATTAAAAAAAGAAAAATGACTTTTTATATCAGGTACCAATAGAGCTTTAATTTTACCAGTTTTCTCATCTATAAGTAAATCAGAATCTGAAAGCATGCCTAATCTGCAGCCATCACTTAAATTGACAACTTCTTTTCCAGCAAGTTCACTAAATCTCATTTATTATCTCCCCTTTTTTCAAACAGTTTTTTATTACTTTTTACTATATTTATAATTAAAGGAGAGATTTTATTACTTTTAAATTCCCGTAGAACCAAATCCATTTTCGCCTCTATCTGTATGATTTAAATCCTCTACTAAGTTCCATTTTACTTTAACGTATTCACTGATAATAAGCTGTGCTATTCTATCACCTTTATTAATTATAAAATCTTTTTCACCTAAATTAATTAATGGAACTCTTATTTCACCCCTATAATCGCTGTCAATAGTACCTATTCCATTAATAACCGTAACTCCATACTTTATAGCAAGACCACTTCTAGCTCTAACTTGAGCTTCTAAATGGCTAGGAAGTTCTATATACAGTCCTGTCGGTACTAATACTCTTTTAAATGGCGATAATATTATTTTTTCATCTATATTTGCCATTAAATCCATGCCAGAAGCACCTTCAGTTTCATATTTAGGAAGCGGTAAATCAGATTTATTGATAATATTTACAGAAATCATTTGTATTCCTCCTGAAAAATCTAATCTTAAAAGTTTATCAAATCTATAAATTTAGAATAATTATGCTTAATTACTTTTTCATCTGCTTTTCCAACTACTGACATACTGACATTTTTATTAAATATTTTTGCAGTTAAATTATTTAAAGCTTCTAAATCTACTTTATCAATATTAGATAATACTTCGTCATGAGTTTTAATTTTACGTTCAAACAGTTCAGATTTGCCTAACATTGTCATGATACTTCCTGTACTCTCCAGACTTAAAATATAGCTTCCTTTCAATTGTTCTTTTGCTTTTGTTAATTCCTCTTTTGTTATAGAGTTTTTAATTAAACTTTTGAGTTCTTTTAATATCAAATCTGTAACTTTGTCAAGTTGTGATGGACTAAGACTTACATAAATAGTAAAAAGCCCTATATCTTTATAAAAACTTGGATGAGAATATATAGAATATGCTAGACCATTATCTTCTCTAACAGTTTGAAAAAGTCTAGAACTCATACTTCCACCAAATATATTATTTAAAACTAATAAAGGATAGAGGTCTTTCTCATTATTCGTAACTCCTTTAAATCCAATACACAGATGTATCTGTTCTATATCTTTAAATTTATAAAAATAATTACTATTAAAGTCTGGTTTTTTTGCTGTCTTATTTTTTTCTGATTTTAAATTATATCTGCCTATTTTATCATTTAATTCTTTAATCAAATCATCTTCTTTAAAACTACCTGCAACTGATATTACTATATTTTGTGAGTTGTAATTTTTTTTCATATAATCTCTAAGGTCATTTCTTTGAAAAGATTTAACTGTATTATGAGTTCCCAATATAGGCAATCCTAAAGAGTGATTTTTAAATATCGTCTTGGCTAAAATATCGTAAGCTAAATCCTCTGGAGAATCTTCATACATATTTATCTCTTCAAAAATTACACTTTTTTCTCTTTCAATGTCATTTTCTTCAAACTTTGAATTTAAAATCATATCGGTAATTATATCTATTGCTATACTAATATGAGAATCTAAAACTTTTGAATAATAGCAGGTACATTCTTTACTTGTAAAAGCATTCAACTGTCCGCCTATACTATCTATAGCATTTGCAATTTCTTTGGCAGTTCTTGTATGCGTGCCTTTAAAAAGCATATGTTCTATAAAATGAGATATTCCATTATTTAAAGTCGTTTCAGAAATTGAACCTGTTTTAACCCAAAAACCAATAGACACAGACCTTACATGAGGAATTTTTTGTGTAATAACCCTTATTCCGTTATCTAGTATGTATTTTTTATGCATATTTATCTCCTTCATCTTTTATTATAAAACTAACATTATTATAATTTAGATGTATTATTTAATCAAGTTTCAATACATCAGATACTGAACCAATATTTATATCTTTACTTTTGATAGATTTAATAATTTCTTCAAGAGCTTTTATAGTTTCTTCTTTTGGATGCATAAGTACAATTGAAGCATTTAAAGGTTTTTTTAAAACTCTATGTATTATCTTTTCCCTTGTGGAATCTTTTCGCCAGTCAATTGTATCGATATTCCACAAAATAGTTTTGTACCCTAGACTGTCTGCTGCTTTAAGTGTAATATCACTAAAATCACCAGCTGGCGGTGCAAAGTACTTCATATCTATTCCCAAAATATTTTTTACTATATCATGTGTTTTCTTTATTTCCTTATAGTTTCCATCAAAATCTAATTTACTGTGCATTTTGTGTGCATAACCATGATTTCCAATCTCATGTCCTTTTTGATAAATGAGTTTAAGCATATCAGGATTGTTCTTTGCCCATCTGCCTGATACAAAAAATGTTATCTTTATATTGTATTTTTCAAATATATCAAGCATTTTTGGAATATTTTCTGTACCCCAATCTACATTGCATGTAAATGCAATAAATTTATCATTATAACCTTGTCTAATTGGAACTAATTTATCTTCTTTAAAAACTTGCTTATATGAAAAAATATTTATTTTAATTAAAACAGTTAAAGTAAGAAAAATAACAAATAAAAATAACAATATTTTATATTTACTTTTCATTTTTACACCCCCTATATAAATTTCTATGTAATTTTTAATCATATATACAAAAAAACAAAAAACATAAACCTTTTTGGTTTATGCTTTTTTGTTTTTTTGTTCGTCATTATTTTCAATTGCAGCTTTTCTAGATAAATTAATTCTACCTTGATTGTCAATTTCTACTACTTTTACTAATATTTCATCTCCTACTTTAAATAAATCTTCTACTTTGCCAATTCTCTCTTTTGCAATTTGAGAAATATGAACTAATCCTTCTTTTCCAGGTAAGATTTCAACAAAAGCACCAAATGAAGTAATTCTTACTATTTTTCCAACATATATTTCACCAACTTCAACTTCTTTTACAATTTCATTAATCATTTGCATTGCCTTTTCACCTTGAGACATACTGCCTGCAGTTATAAATATTCTGCCATCATCTTCTATATCTATTTTAACATCTGTTTCATCTATGATTTTGTTTATAGTTTTACCTCCCGGACCGATAATATCTCTTATTTTATCAGGAGAAACTTTAGTTTGTAGTACTCTCGGTGCATAAGGCGATAACTCATGACGTGGTTTTGATATTACTTCATTCATTTTGCCTAAAATATATAATCTACCTTTTCTGGCCTGTTCTAAAGCTCTTTCTAAAATTTCTTTATTAATTCCATGAATTTTAATATCCATTTGAATAGCTGTTATTCCCTTTTCAGTACCTGCAACTTTGAAGTCCATATCTCCTAAAAAGTCTTCCATACCTTGAATATCACTTAAAATTACAACATCATCATCTTCTTTTATCAATCCCATAGCAATTCCAGCTACAGGTGCTTTGATTGGTACTCCAGCATCTAAAAGTGATAATGTACTTCCACATACACTTGCTTGAGATGTACTTCCATTTGAACTTAAAACTTCTGAAACCAGTCTTATTGCATAAGGAAATTCTTCTTCAGAAGGTATTACAGGTTCTAAAGCTCTTTCAGCTAAAGCTCCATGTCCTATTTCTCTTCTTCCAGGTCCTTTTAAAAATCTAGTTTCTCCAACACTAAAAGGTGGGAAATTATAGTGATGCATATAGCGTTTTGATTCTTCAAGACCTAATCCGTCTAATATTTGTGCATCACCCAATGCACCTAAAGTTGTAACTGTTAAAACTTGAGTTTGTCCTCTTGTAAACAAACCTGAACCATGTGTTCTTGGAAGAATTCCTACTTCACAAGAGATAGGTCTTATTTCATCAGCTTTTCTATTATCAGGTCTAATTCCCTCTTTAACTATCATTTCTCTAACTAATTCTTTTATTATATTTTCAAGAGAAATTTCGATATGTTTTTCTTGTTCAGGATATTTTTCACTAAAAACAGTTAAAACCTCTTCTTTTACTTTTTCAATATTTTCATTGCGTTCTGTCTTATCTACTGTTTTTATTGCTTCTTTCATTTTTTCTGTACAGTACTCTCTTACTTCTTTATCAATATTTTCATCTAATACAAATAATTCTACCTCTTTTTTCTCTTTACCAATTTCATCTACAATTTTTTCAATAAACTCAACTATCTTTTTTATTTCTTCATGAGCAAACATAATTGCATCTAGCATGATTTCTTCTGGAACTTCATTTGCACCTGCTTCAACCATCATAATAGCATCTTTCGTTCCTGATACAACTAAATGCATTTGAGATATTTCTCTTTCTTTTGCAGTTGGATTTACAACAAATTTGCCATCAATAAGTCCTATTAAGACTGAGCCAGTTGGTCCAGAAAAAGGAATATCTGATATTGACAGTGCTACAGAAGAACCTATCATTGCAACTATATCAGGTGTACAGTCTTGATCAACAGATAATACAGTTGCAATAACTTGAACATCATTTCTATATCCCTTTGGGAATAGCGGACGAATAGGTCTATCAATTAATCGAGAAGTAAGAATTGCCTTTTCAGTAGGTTTACCTTCTCTTTTTATAAATCCGCCGGGAATTTTACCAACTGCATACTGTCTTTCTTCAAAGTCAACACTTAATGGGAAAAAGTCAATGCCTTCTCTTGGTTTATCAGAAGCTACGGCAGTTACAAGAACAACTGTATCGCCATATCTTACTAAAGCAGAACCATTAGCTTGACCAGCAACTTTACCTATTTCTACTCTTAAAGTTCTTCCTGCAATTTCAGTTTCAAATACTTTTTCTATATTTTCCATCCTATACCTCCATTTCTATAATATTTATAATAATAATTCTACATTTAAATATTATTTCCTACGAAATTAAAAAAATTACTTTCATTATTTCTTAATTTTTCTTCAGAAAATAAAATAATAGAGCGGGACCATCCCGCTCACAATTATTTTCTTAAGCCTAATTTTTCAATTAGATTTCTATATCTTTCTAAATCTTTATTCTTTAAGTAGTTTAGAAGATTTCTTCTCTTACCTACCATTTTCAAAAGACCTCTACGAGAATGATGGTCCTTTTTGTGAATCTTTAAATGCTCATTAAGTTCATTAATTCTATAAGTAAGAATTGCTATTTGAACTTCTGGTGAACCTGTATCACCTTCATGAGTTTTAAATTCATTAATAATCTCAAGTTTTTTCTCTTTTGATAGCATGCTTTCACCTCCCTACTTTAAATCGCCTTTAGCCTAGATAAGCACCGGTGAAACGCTAATCTAAGCAAAAGGTTCTTACGATATGTAATTTTAACACATTATATAAATGTTGTAAATAATAAATTTATAAAAATAGCATAATATAGAAATAAACTTATATTATTTTAAAGAAATTTTTTACACTGTATATATCACATTCTATTTGATTGCACAGAAGTTTAACTGTATCAAATTTCATTTCATCTCTTATTCGCTTATGAAATTCCACTTTTATTTCTTTGTCATATATATTTTCACTGAAATTTATTATATAAGTTTCTATACTGTAACTATTTTCATTAAAAGTCGGTTTAAAACCTATATTAGTTATACTGTAATACGATTTATTATCAATATAAGTTTTAGTGATATATACTCCTGTTTTAGGCAAACATAATTTGCTGTCTACTAATATATTAGCTGTTGGAAAGCCAAGCTTAGAACCTAATTGTCTGCCTCTTATGACTTTTCCTCTTAAAAAATACTTCCAACCCAAAAAATTATTAGCCTTTTCCACTTGACCTTCGCTTAAAAATTTTCTAATCAATGTACTACTGACTATTTCATTGTCAATTTTTATTGGCATTACAACATTAATGTCAAAATTATATTTTTTAGATAATTTTTTTAATAATTCTGAACTGCCCTCTGCATTTTTTCCAAATCTAAAATCGTATCCGACAATTATTGCTTCCATATTTAGTCTATTTATTAAAATATCTCGTACAAAATCTTCTGCATAAGTATTTTTATGAAATTCATCAAAGTTTAGTAAGAGTAAAATATCTACTCCCATCTTTTCAAATAATTTTATTTTATCAGCATTAGTTACAATTTTTTTTGGAAAGCAGTTTTTATTAGTCAGTTCTTTAGGATGATTTGCAAAAGTATAAACTATGCTTTTGTTTTTTTTATTTTTACTTAAATTAATCAAATTCTCTATTAATATTTGATGACCTTTATGGAGTCCATCAAATGTTCCTATAGATATACAAGATTTGCAGTCTAATTTTTTTATGTCATTTAAAGAGCTTATTAACTCCATTGAACTTTTCTCCTTACCAGTTAAGAGAATAATTTTTTAATTTGTATAATAGAATGTTCACTATTTTTTTTATATATTCCAATAGCCTTAAATGTATTATTTACATAAAGTCTTACAATTGAACCGTTTTTAATATTTGAATTAAGTGTAAAAGCTTTTTTTTGAAGTGCAACTCCATTTAATAAAAATCTTAATGCAAATTGTTTTACATCAACTCTAGGTAGATATTTTATTGGATAATCAAGTTTATAAATATACTGTTTCTCAAGAATATCTTTATCTAATGCTGTAATTTCTTCAAGTGTCAAAGAATCATCTAAATTAAAGTAACCACTCCTTAATCTAGCTAAAAAAGACATATGTCCTCCACAGCCTAAGGCCATTCCTATATCATGACATAAAGTTCTAACATACGTTCCTTTTGAACAATTTACATCAAACAATATTTTATTGGCATTTATATCTATGATACTTATATCATAGATATAAATTTTCCTCGGCTTTCTTTCAACTGTTATGCCTTGTCGTGCAAGTTCATACAATTTTTTGCCCTTATATTTTAAAGCCGAATACATTGGAGGGATTTGAATTTTTTCTCCTTTAAAAGAATTAAAGACCTCAAATATTTTTTCTTCAGATACATTTACATTAACTGTGTCTAAAATATTACCCCACCTATCTTGAGTATCTGTTACAATTCCAAGAGTTAATTCGGCTCTATATGTTTTTGTATCATTTTGCATAAACTCTATCAGTTTAGTTGCCTTTCCAATGCAAATTGGAAGAACTCCTGTTGCCATTGGGTCCAAAGTTCCAGAATGTCCTACTTTTTTTACATTTAAATTTTTTCTCACAAAATTTACTACATCATGAGATGTCATATTTGGAGGTTTTAAAATATTTAAAAATCCTATCATATTTTTCACCTGAAATTTTCTCTAAATGTATTTAGTAATATATTTTTTGCATTATCAATAGTATCATAAATAGTACAGCCAGCAGCTTTTTTATGTCCTCCACCACCAAATTTTTTAGCAATTATGGAAACATCAAAATCATATTTTGAACGCAAACTGACTTTAATGGTATTATCTGAAAATTCCTTTAAAAGTACTGCAATATTTACACCTTCAATATCTCTTGCATATTCAATAATACCATCAGTATCTGATATATCAATTTTATTTTTTTTAAGCATATCATTCGTTACATATATTACTGCTAGTTTGCCATCAAAATGTAATTCTAAACTATTTAAGACGTCTGACAACAATTTTATTTTATTTATTGGTTTGTTTTGATAAAGTTCTGTATTAATAAATGAAAAATCTATACCTTTTTCTATTAAGTCAGCTGCTATTCTTAAAGTTAAAGGAGTAGTATTACTGTATTTAAAACTGCCTGTATCTGTGGATAAAGCAACATAAAGAGCAGTTGCAATGTTTTTATCTATATATATTTTTAATTTTTTAAGCAACTCATATATAATTTCTCCACATGCTGCAGCTTTTGAATTAACTAAATTGTATTTTCCATAGTTAGTATTTGTACTGTGGTGGTCAATATTTAAAACTTCACTGCATAAGTCTAATAAATATGCTCTATCTCCTAATCTATCTGTATCACTGCTGTCTACAGTTATTATCAAATCTGGTTTAATACTTAACTTTTCAAAATCTTCTGTAGTTATTATTTTACTATTTGCATTTAAAAATTTTAAATTTGATGGCAGTTTATCATTTAAAATTATATATACTCTTTTTTCTAGCTTTTTTAATGCATAAAATAAAGCTATAGATGAACCTATCGTATCTCCATCAGGAAGAATATGGGGAAGAATTATGATATTCTTTCTTCCCTCAAACAACTCTAAATAATAATTATTCATTTTCATCAACTTCCTGAACAGAAGAATTTTTATTTACTTTTTCTATTAATTTACTCATATATACACCATGTTCTATTGACTCATCAAGTTTAAAAATAGGTTCGGGTGTATATCTAACTTTTAAATGTTTTCCCAATTCTCTTCTTATATATCCTTTTGCATTATTTAAAGCTTCAATAGTTTCATTTTTATCTACACTATCATCAAATATACTTATATAAATATTTGTATATCTTAAATCATTAGTTGTATCAACATGTGTTATACTAGTTAGTTTAGATATTCTAGGGTCTTTTAACTGATTCATGATTATACTACTAACTATTTTTTTTATTTCTTCAGATATTCTATTAGTTCTTGCATATCTCATTTGCAATCCCTTCCTTAAATAAAATGAGGTTTTAAGATTTTTTTACCTCTTCAATAATATAAGTTTCTATAATATCTCCTTCTTTAATGTCATTGTAATTTTCAAGACCTATACCACATTCATATCCAGAAGCTACTTCTTTCACATCATCTTTAAATCTTTTTAAAGATGATATTTTACCTTCATATATAACAATACCGTCTCTAACTAATCTTACATTTGAATTTCTAGTTACTTTACCTTCTAGTACATAGCCTCCTGCTATTGTACCAACATTAGGTACTTTAAATGTAGCTCTTACTTCAATTTTTCCTAGCACAACTTCTTTAAACTCAGGTTCTAACATACCTTTCATAGCAGCTTCTATGTCATCAATAGCTTCATAAATAATTCTATAAGTCTTAAGTTCTATATTTTCTGTTTCAGCTAATCTTGTAACACTTGATGATGGTCTGACATTAAATCCTATAACTATTGCATTTGATGCAGAAGCAAGTAAAATATCTGATTCAGTTATAGTTCCAACTGCTCCATGTATAACATTTATTCTTACTTCATCATTGCTCAGTTTAGCTAATGACTGTTTTATAGCTTCTACAGAACCTTGAGCATCTGCTTTGACAATAATATTTAAATCTTTTACTTTACCCTGCTGAATGTGTTCAAAGAGGTCTTCTAGTGTAACTTTTTGAGTAGCTTTTAAAGATTTCTCCCTTATTTCCTGCTGACGTTTTTCAGCTATTTGTCTAGCAGTTTTATCATCTTTTACTACTCTAAATTTGTCACCAGCTTCAGGAACGTCAGATAAACCTAAAATTTCTACAGCAGTAGATGGACCTGCTTTTTTTATTCTATTTCCTTTATCATTAATCATAGCTCTAACTCTTCCATAAGTAGCACCGGCAATTATAGAATCGCCTACATTAAGAGTTCCTTTTTGCACAATAACAGTAGCTACTGGTCCTCTACCCTTATCAAGTTTAGATTCAATTATCGTTCCTACCGCTTTTCTATTTGGATTTGCTTTTAACTCTCTCATCTCAGCTACTAATAATATCATTTCTAGTAATTGGTCAATGCCTTCACCTTTCAAAGCAGAAACAGGTACACAAACTACATCTCCGCCCCATTCTTCTATTAAAACTCCATGTTCGGCAAGTTCTTGTTTAACTCTATCAGGATTTGCATCTGGTTTGTCAATTTTATTAATAGCAACTATTATAGGAACATCAGCAGCTTTAGCATGGTTTATTGCTTCAATAGTTTGAGGCATAACACCATCATCAGCGGCAACAACTAAAACTGCAATATCAGTTATTTGTGCTCCTCTAGCACGAAGTGAAGTAAAAGCTTCATGCCCCGGAGTATCCAAAAATACGATTTTTTCACCATTTATATCAACTTCAGATGCTCCTATATGTTGAGTTATTCCACCAGCTTCACCAGCAGTAACCTTAGTTTTTCTAATTGCATCAAGTAGTGAAGTCTTACCGTGGTCGACATGTCCCATAACTGTTACTATTGGAGCACGTTTAACTAAATCTTCTGGATTATCCTCTTCTTCCTCGAATTCATCATCAGAATTATCATTTTTTTCCAATACGGCTGTATAGCCATATTCTGAAGCAACTATTTCAGCAGTATCAAAATCTATTTCCTGATTTAATGCTGCCATTACTCCTAAATTCATTAATTTCATTATTATTTCATTTGCATTTTTACTGAGTTTATCAGCTAAATCTTTAACTGTTATAGTTTTTTCCAATTTTATTATTAATTCGTTGTCATTTGCATTATCTGATTTTTCAATTTTTTCTTCTTTATTTTTATCTTTATTTTCAGATTGTTTTTTTTCTTTATTATTTTTCTTTGTATTTTTACTACCATTTTTTTCTTCTTTTTCAGATTCATAAAACTCTATGATAACATTTGCATCTTCATTTTCTATAGTACTCATGTGATTGGCAACTTCAAGTCCAAATTCACCTAATTTAGAAATCAATTCTTTACTTGTAATTCCTAACTTTTTAGCTAATTGATAGACTCTAATTTTTGACACATATTTCACCCCCTAAATTTTTAAACACTTCTTTCAATGTTTAATAGCTCGGCTATCTCTAATATCTTCTTTGCAAAGTTTTCATCTTTAATGCCGAAAACAGTTCTGTTAATTTTACCTATTGATTTAGAAAGCATATCACGATTTCCAAATATAATATATGGTATACCGTTTGAATTGCACAGATTAATCATTTTTTTTAAAGTGTTGTGAGAAGCATCTTCTGCAATAATTATTAATTTTATAACTTTCTTTTTTATATATATTTCACATGTGTTTTCGCCAGAAAACAGATTTTTAGATTTTTGTGCAAATCCTAATAGAGAATATATCTTATTTTTCATTTTTATTTAGCTCCTCTATTAATTGTTCGTAAATATCTGAAGGAACTTCTACTCCAAATGCTCTAGCAAGTGCATTTTTCTTTTGCATTTTTTCAAAACATTCTTTTTGCGGACAAATATATGCTCCTCTACCGTGAGCTTTTCCTGTAAAATCTATTTTAATTTCACCTTCTTTATTTCTTACTATTCTTATAAGCTCTTTTTTAGGTTTTTGTTCAAAACAACCTACGCATTTACGAAGAGGTATTTTCTTTTTTTTCATCATTTTTATACCCCCTACTGATTATATTATAAATATTTTTTATTCAACTAATGATTCTTCAAACTGACTCAAACTTTTAATATCAATTTTCCAACCTGTTAGTTTAGCAGCTAATCTAGCATTCTGACCTTCTTTACCTATTGCCAGCGATAATTGATAATCTGGTACAATAACTAAAGCTGATTTTTCTTCTTCATTAATTATAACTTTTTCTACTTTTGATGGGCTTAGAGAATTTGAAATAAATTCTGAAGGGTTTTCGCTCCATTTTATTATATCTATTTTTTCTCCTCTTAACTCATCTACAATATTTTGAACTCTAGCCCCTTTCTGTCCAACACATGCTCCAACAGGGTCAACATCTAAATCAGATGAATAAACAGCAATCTTTGTCCTAGAACCAGCTTCCCTAGATATGCTTTTTATTTCTACTATACCATCATGTATTTCTGGAACTTCTAATTCAAAAAGCCTTTTTACTAATCCCGGATGAGTTCTAGATACTAAAATTTGAGGTCCTTTAGTAGTTTTCTTTACTTCTACTATGTACGTTTTTATTCTGCTACCTTGAGTATATACTTCATTTTGTATCTGTTCATTTGGAAGTAGTATAGCTTCAGTTTTTCCTAAATTTATATAAACAATTCCCTTGCTGATTCTTTGAATAGTTCCAGTTACTATTTCACTTTCTCTATTTACAAATTCTTCATAAATAACAGCTCTTTCTGCTTCTCTAATTCTCTGAACGACAACTTGTTTTGCAGTTTGAGCTGCTATTCTTCCAAAGTTTTTAGGAGTAACTTCTTTTTCAATTATGTCATCTATTTCGTAATTTGGGTCAATCTTTTTTGCATCTTCTAAGCTTATTTCAAATAGCTCATTTTCTACATTTTCAACTACCTGTTTTCTAGAATAGACATGAACATCCCCATTTTCTCTATCTATTGTAATTTTAACATTTTGAGCAGAACCAAAATTCTTTTTATAAGCAGTAATTAAAGCTGCTTCAATAGCTTCTAGGAGAGTTTCTTTAGATATACCTTTTTCTTTTTCAAGTTGCTCAAGAGCTTCTAGTAATTCATTTTTCACTATTTATTCCCCCTAATCAAAATTGATTAAAAGTTTCACAAGAGATACTTTATCTCTTGGTATTGAAATAGAACCTTTTTTTTCTATATCAATAATTATTTTGTTATTTTCTAAACCAAGTAATTTACCTTCAAATATTTTTTGACCATCCATAGGATGATAAAGTCTAACTTCTACCAATTCACCTTTATATTTTTCAAAATCTTTATCACGTTTTAAAGGTCTATCTATTCCAGGTGAAGATACTTCTAAAAAATAACTTTCCTTAATTGGATCTAATTCATCTAACTTTTTACTTAGATATTCACTTGCTTCTTGACAATCATCTAAGGATAAACCTCCTTCCTTGTCAAGATATACCCTTAAATATCTATGCTGTCCTTCTTTTACAAATTCTATATCAACTAAATCCAAATTTTTATCTTCAGTAAAAGGAACTATTAGTTCCTCAACTATATCAACTACACGTTTTTTTTGCAAACTAAATCCTCCTTTTCTATTTAAGTTACACTTTTTATTGGTATTTTTCCAAAAAAAATGTTTACTATTCGTAAAACGGCAGAAAATATATAACAATAAAGAGTGGGAAATTCCCACTCTTTATATAAATTATACTATATTTATATGGAAATTATAACATAAACAATAAATGTATGCAACTCTTAAAATAGAGATAATTGATTGGCTTCTGGAAGATTTTTCAAACAACCATGAGCCTGAAGCGTTTCTATGACAGTTTTTGATACTTTGGTTCTTATTCTAATATCTTCAATAGATAGAAATTCTCCATTTTTTCTTTCATGTGCAATATTTCTTGCTGCACTTTCCCCCACTCCCTGCAGAGACCTTAAAGGTGGCAAAATTGCATTATCTTTAATTAAAAACTTATCTGAATCTGATTCATAAAGGTCAACTTTTAAGAAATTAAAGCCTCTACAGTACATTTCATAAGCTACTTCTAAAACTGTAAGCAAATCTTTCTCCTTTTGTGTAAGATTATTACCTTCATTATTTAATTGATTTATCTTTTCCTTCACAACATCTTTTCCTTTACATATCAAATCTGCATCAAAGTCATCTACTTTAGTTGTAAAATACGTAGCATAAAATGCTAGTGGATAGTGAACTTTAAAATACGCTATTCTAAACGACATCATTACATATGCTACGGCATGAGCTTTAGGAAACATATACTTTATTTTATTACAAGAATCTATATACCATTTTGGAACATTATTTTTCTTCATAAGCTCTTCATTTTCGGGAGTTAATCCTTTACCTTTTCTCACTCTTTCCATGATTGTAAATGCTTCTTTAGGAGGTAGCCCTTTTAATATTAGATAATTCATAATGTCATCTCTTGTAGATATAACGTCTTTTAATTCAGCTATGCCCTGCCTTACTAATTCCTGTGCATTATTAATCCATACATCTGTTCCGTGTGAAAGTCCACTTATTCTGACTAATTCAGCAAATGTAGTTGGCTGTGTATCAATTAACATCTGTCTTACAAACTTAGTCCCAAATTCAGGAATCCCAAGTGAACCAACCTCTATATCAAAATCATCATCAACTAAGTTTAAAGTTTCAGTAGAAGTAAATATCTTTATAGTATCTTTATCATCTAATCGTATATCTTGAGGATTTATACCTGTAAATTCTTCTAACATTTTTATAATCGTTGGAACATCATGACCCAATATATCAAGTTTAAGTAACCTACCGCTTATAGCATGATAATCAAAATGAGTTGTAATTACACCAGAAGATTTATCATTAGCAGGATACTGCACTGGAGTAAAATCATGAATTTCTTTATAATTTGGAACTACCATAATTCCACCGGGATGCTGCCCTGTTGTTCTTTTTATTCCTGTACAGCAAGAAGCTAATCTAAGAAGTTCTTTACTATTTACAGATATATTTTTTTCTTCAAAATATTTTTTTGCAAATCCAAAAGCAGATTTTTCAGCTAAAGTGCCAATTGTACCAGCTCTATAGACATATCCTTTGCCGAAAAGTTCTTCAGTATATTTATGTGCTGTTGGTTGATATTCGCCTGCAAAGTTGAGGTCAATATCTGGTTCTTTATCTCCTTCAAATCCGAGGAATACTTCAAAAGGTATATCATGACCATCTTTTTTATACAATGTACCACAATTTGGACATATTTTATCAGGTAAATCCGCACCACTTCCATAAGAACCATCTGTAATAAATTCAGATTTTTTACAATTTGGACATATATAGTGCGGCGGTAGTGGATTAACTTCAGTTATGTCACTCATAGTAGCTACAAATGAAGAACCTACAGAACCTCTAGAACCTACAAGGTATCCATCACGCAGCGATTTAGTAACTAATTTATGAGCAATAATATACATTACGGCATAGCCATTGCTTATAATTGAGTTTAATTCTCTATCAAGTCTTTTTTGAACTAATTCTGGAAGCGGACTGCCATAAATGCTCTTTGCTTTTTCATAACACATATTCCTCAAATCTTCATCAGCACCTTCTATTCTAGGAGGATAAGTTTCTTGAGGAATGGGTATTATATTTTCAACAGAATCAGCAATTTTATTTGGATTTTCTATGACTATTTCTCTTGCAATTTCATCTTCAAGATAATCAAAGTCTTTTAGCATTTCCTCTGTAGTCTTAAAATAAATAGGAGGCTGATTATCTGCATCAGAATATCCTTGTCCAGTCATTAATATTCTTCTTATAATTTCATCATGTGGTTCTAAAAAATGAACATCGCCAGTTGCAACTACAGGTTTGTTATATTTTTTTCCAAGCTCAATTATTTTCTTATTAATTTCTTTTAAATCATCATAACTCTTTACAATTCCCTTTTCAATCATAAAACTATTATTTTCTATTGGCTGAACCTCTAGAAAATCATAAAAATTTACAATAGATTCTATTTCAGATTCATCTTTATTTTTAAGAATAGCTCTATAAAGTTCTCCTGCTTCACAAGCTGTACCGATTATTAAACCTTCTCTCATAGATGAAAGTAAGCTTTTGGGTATTCTAGGTCTTTTATAAAAAGTTTTTAAATGCGAATGAGTTACTAGCTTATAAAGATTTTTTAAACCAGTATAATTTTTAACTAATATATTTATATGATAAGTATCTAGTTTAGTATAATCTTTTGAATTAGAAGATAGATTATTTATTTCATTAAGCTTTGAAATATTTTTTTCTTTAAGCATAGTCAGTAATTTTATAAATATTTCTGCTGTTGCTTCGGCATCATCTACTGCTCTATGATGATTTTCTAAATTTACATTAAAATGTTTAGCTAGTACATTTAATCTGTGTTTTTTTAAATTTGGAAGAAGTACCCTGCTCAAAGTAAGTGTATCAACTATTGGATTTTTAAAACTTATACCAAGTAAACTGCAATTTTCTTTAATAAAAGATGTATCAAATGAAGCATTATGCGCTACTACCGGATTATCGCCTATAAATTCAATAAATTTCGGAAGCACTTTATCTATAGTTGGTTTATCTTTTACCATTTCATCTGTTATACCAGTTAATTTTACTATTTTTTCAGGTATTTTAATTTGAGGATTAATAAGTGAAGAAAATCTGCCAATAACTTTACCATTTTCAATTTTTACTGCACCTATTTCAGTAATTTTATCATGTTTAAATGACAATCCAGTAGTTTCAATATCAAATACTACAAAAGTTTGCTCTAAAGGTTTATCATTACTGTTAATTACTATAGGTGCTCCATCATTAACTATATATCCTTCCATTCCATATATAACTTTAATACCAAATTTTTTACTTGCATCAATTGCCTCAGGGTAAGCTTGTACAACACCGTGGTCAGTAATTGCAATAGCTTTATGTCCCCATTCAGCTGCTCTCTTTATTAAATCTGTTGCAGTACATATTCCGTCCATAGAACTCATCTTTGTATGAGCATGAAGCTCTACTCTCTTTTGATGTGCATTATCTAATCTGACTTTTTTTTCTGTTTCATTAATATCCCTTGCCATTATGACTAATTCTCTTTCAAATGTATCATAACGTACTAATCCTTTTACTTTATAATGCTTACCCTTCTTTATTTTTTCAAGTATTGCTGAAGCATCTTCTTTCTTTGCAAAAATTTTTATTCCTATAGATGAAGTATAATCTGTAATTGCAAGAGAAATTAATATTTTACCACTTTTTAGTTCTCTTTTTTCTATTTCAAATATTTCACCTTCAACACATACAGTCCCATCTTCCTCAGATAAATTAACAATTTTCACTGGAGCATCTCCAATATTTTGACCCATAACAATACTACCTGATTTAGAAATTGGTTTGCTTTTTTTACTATCTTGTTTAGGTTTAGTATTTGAATTTATAACTATATCTTCAATTAATTTGTTTAACTCTTTATCTCGTTTCTTAATATATTCAGATTGATTAGCAGAAAGACTGTCATTTGCTTTTAAATCTACTTTTATATTTATATTAAAATCATTTTTAAATATATCTTGTATAAGTTTATCACATCTTTTTTTGTTTAAATTTTCTAAAGCTATAAAATCGCTAACTTCTATATTTAAAGTGTTTAAATTTTTATCAAATTTTTTATTACAATTATTAAGCCAGCCTATTAAAGCTGGACTTGTATTTTTTACTTCATATATTATGTTGTCCCAATATTTTGAAACAATTTCCTCTATATCTATATCTAAATTTTTATATGACGTATGAACTTTAAAATCGGCAATAAAAGGTAAATTACTTTTAATATATTCTTCTATTTTATTTAAGTTTATTTTATCTATTATTTTATTGAGCAGCAAATTTAATTTTAATGTTTTAGTAGATTTATTATATATTATTGATTCAACTGAAATAGAATTTTCATCGTTTAATATTTTTATAAATATTTCATTATTAAACTTGTTCATTTGCTGACCTCCAAATTTATATGCCCTCTTTCATCTCATTTATTTCCTCTAAGAGAACTTTTATAATATCTTCTTCCGAAACTTTTTTAATGATTTTTCCCTTTTTAAACAATAACGCACTGTTTTTTCCTCCAGCAATTCCTATATCAGCTTCTTTTGCTTCTCCCGGACCGTTTACAGCACATCCCATTATTGCAACTGTAATTGGAATATTTATATTTTTTAATTCATTTTCTACAATATTCGCTATTTTAGATAAATCAATTTGACATCTACCACATGTAGGACACGAAATTAAATTAATTCCATATTTTCGTAAGCCTAAACATTGAAGTATTTCCTTTGCTACCTTTATTTCTTCTATAGGGTCGCCTGTCAGAGAAACCCTCAAAGTATCGCCTATTCCATTTAAAAGCATACAACCTATACCTATTGAAGATTTTATTGTACCACGCCAGACTGTTCCTGCTTCCGTTATTCCTATATGAAAAGGATAATCTACCTTCTTTGCAAGTAAATTATATGCTTCATATGTAAGTCTTATATCTGAAGCTTTAAGAGAAATGATTATATCATTAAAATCCAAACTTTCTAAAATATCTATATGCACAAGTGCACTTTCAACAAGAGCAGATGGAGTAATTTTACCATTATACTTCTTTAAAATCTTTTTATCTAGAGAACCTGCATTTACACCTATTCTAATTGGAATATTATATTCCTTAGCTTTTGAAACTACTTTTTTTATTCTATTAATATCTCCTATGTTTCCCGGATTAATTCTAAGTTTATCTACTCCATTTTCAATCGACTTGATAGCTAAACGATAATCAAAATGTATATCGGCAACTACCGGTATCTTAACATTTCTCTTTATTTCATATATGGCATCAGCAGCTTCCATATCGGGAACTGCTAATCTAATTATTTCGCATCCAGCTTCTTCTAATTTTTTTATCTGCTCAACAGTTTTTTTCACATCTCTAGTATCAGTATTTGTCATAGATTGTATAGTTATAGGAGCATCTCCTCCTATAAAAATATTTCCACATTTAATTTTTTTTGTATTTCTTCTTGTAGTTTTCATATCATATCACCATCTTTAAAATAAATTAAATCGAGTAATATCTTTATATATGACAAAAACCATCAAACCTAATAATATTATAAAACCTATAAAATGAACAAATCCTTCTTTTTCAGGGTCTATAGGTTTTCCAAGTATTAACTCAATGATTATAAATACCAATCGTCCTCCGTCTAAAGCAGGAAACGGTAGTAAATTCAATATAGCAAGGTTGATAGATATAAGCGCCGCTAGCGACATTAATGAAAAAATACTAATTCTAGCTGCTTCTCCAACAAAATGTACCATTCCAATAGGTCCAACTATTTCTTTTGAAGAAGCTTTTCCTTTAACTAAATTTAAAAGAAAATTCCCTATTCCCTTTGTAATCAAAACTACTCTTTCTACAGAAAACTTAAAAGATGCAAAAATTGATTTTGAAAAAACGGGACTTATCCCTATTAACTTTTTATTTGTTTTTTTGTCAAATATTGGTTTAACATCTAATGACATCTTCTTTCCATCTCTAATTAAAGTAATTTTTAATACATCTGTACTACTCTGACTGACATTTTTTACTATATCATCCCAACTATTGATTTTATTATCATTGATTTTTATGATTTTATCTCCGGGTTGTATACCTGCTTTATAAGCTGGATAATTCTCAGTAACTTCATTAATTACATTTATAGGAACTCCTATACTAAATCCTATAATCATAAAGAGCAGTATTGCTAGAATTATATTCATTATTGGACCTGCAGCAATAACTGAAATCCTCTGAAGAGGAGATTTTTTACTAAAACTTCGAATATCTTCTGAAGCTCCATCTTCCCCTTCCATTTTCACATAACCGCCAATAGGAAGAATTCTTATTGAATATTCTGTTTCTTTTCCTTTATATGATAATAATTTAGGTCCCATTCCAAGTGCAAATTCATGTACTTTTATGTCATTTAATTTAGCAAAAATGAAATGTCCAAATTCATGGAAAAAAACTAAAAGCCCAAAGACTAATATAAAACTAAACAAAGTAAGCATATTACCAATCCCACCTTAAAAACTATTATTTATATATTCCCTAGTTTCTTTATCTACAAGAAGTATATCTTCTATACTTGGATTTTTAATAGGATTATGACGTTTCATTGCCTTTTCTATTTTATCTGGTATATCATAAAATCCTATTTTACCGTTTAAAAACAAATAAACTAATTCTTCATTTGAAGCATTTAATACAGTAGGCATACTTCCCCCTATTTTTAATGCTTCATATGCCAACTTTAAACACGGAAAAGTATTAGTATCCGGCTTTTCAAAAGTAAGGCTAGCAATCTGATTAAAATCTAATTTGCTCATATTAGATTTTATTCTTAAAGGATAAGTTAATGCATATTGTATTGGTAATTTCATATCAGGAATACCAAGCTGAGCTAATATTGAACCGTCTATAAATTCAACCATTGAATGTATAATACTCTGCGGATGAATAATTACATCTATTTGGTCTATTTCTAAGTTAAATAACCATTTGGCTTCAATTACTTCCAATCCTTTATTCATTAGTGTAGCTGAATCTATAGTAATTTTTTTACCCATGTTCCAATTTGGATGCTTTAGAGCATCTTTTGAAGTAACACTTAATAAATCATTTCTTTTTAAACCTCTAAAAGGTCCGCCTGAAGCAGTTAAAATTATTTTTTCGACATTTAATATATCATTTCCATTTAGACACTGAAATATAGCACTGTGTTCACTATCAACTGGAATAATTGAGACTCCATTTTTACTTGCTTCATTCATAATTATTTCTCCAGCAGTAACTAAAGTTTCTTTGTTAGCTAAAGCAATCGTCTTTTTAGCTTTTATTGCGTTAAAAGTAGGTAAAAGTCCTATATTGCCAACTACAGATGTTACAACTACATCTACTTCATCAATTGTTGCAATCGCATTTAAACCTTCTAATCCAGCTAAAATTTCAACTCCATCATTTTTTACTATCTCTTTTAACTTTTGTGCATTTTTCTTATCATATACAGCTACATATTTAGGTTTAAATTCTTCTATTTGTTTTCGAAGAAGCTCTATATTAGTATTTCCACTTATAGCAATAACCTTAAACAAATCTGGATTATTCCTTACAATATCAAGTGTTTGAGTACCTATAGAACCAGTTGAACCTAGAATTGAAATTCTTTTCATTTTCCCATCCTTTCGAGTACTAATTTCAAACTCTGCATTTTAATTTGTAAAAAAGATTAGATAGTAATATATTATAGGAGCAGTTAAAATTATACTGTCAAATCTATCTAAAACACCTCCATGTCCCGGTATAATGTTTCCAAAGTCTTTTATTCCAACATATCTTTTTATCTTTGATGCTATTAAATCTCCTATTTGAGAAAAAATACTTCCTATCAAACCAATTACTACTGAATGTAAAATAAATTTAGGCATGAATATGTATGAAAAAACCAAAGATACAATTATACTGCCTATTATACCGCCAATACTTCCTTCTACAGTCTTTTTAGGACTTACTTGCGGAATCAGTTTTTTTCTACCAAAAAAATATCCCGTAAAGTAAGCAAAAGTATCTGTCGCCCAAGCAGTAATAAATGGAAACCAAATAAAATTTTTAACATTCATGTCTGATATATATATTATATGTAGTAAAAATACTGAAACATATAAAAAGCCTAACAATGTTATAGATACATCTAATGGAGAATATTTTTTACTGAATAAAAAAATAATTAAAAGTATAAAAGTAATTAAGAATATAATACATAAAAAATATTTTTGTCTGTAAAAATAATAATCAGCAAAAAGCTGTGCAGTGAAAAAATACCCAATAAAAGTAATAGGATAAATATTTTTTTGAAAAAAGCTCTTATAAAATTCACTTAGCCCCATTAATGCTATAAATAAAACAGCAAAAATTAAAGTAATTCCTCCAGATAAAATTATATATATAAGAAGCGGCAGTCCAATTATTCCAGATAAAATTCTCTTAGTCATCTTCTCACCATCCTATTTAATACCGCCAAACCTTCGTTTTCTACTTTGATAATCTATAATTGCTTCAATAAAATGTTTTGAACTAAAGTCAGGCCAATATACATCGGTAAACCAAAATTCACTATAAGCTGCCTGCCACAGTAAAAAATTACTTAATCTTATTTCACCGCTTGTTCTAATAATCAAATCTGGATCAGGAATATTTTTAGTATATAAATAATTTGAAAATACTGCTTCATCTATTTTATCAAAATCTATTTTATTATTTACCACATCTTTGCATATGTTCTTTACAGCTCTTAGTATTTCATGTCTTCCTCCATAATTCAAGGCTATATTTACTACTAATCCTGTATTATTAGATGTAAGCGCAGTAGCTTTATTTATTTCACTGATAGCAGTTTCAGGCAGTTTAGATATATCTCCTAAAACATTTATAACTACATTGTTTTTATGAAGTTCTTTTGCTTCTCTTCTTAAGTATATCACTAATAGCTCCATTAATGCATTAATTTCTTCTCTAGGTCTTTTCCAATTTTCTGTTGAAAACGCGTAAAGTGTAAGATACTTTATTCCTAAATTTGATGAAGTTTTTATAATATCTCTTAAAGCTTCTACACCTGCTTTATGTCCTGCTACCCTAGGTAAGTTTTTACTTCTTGCCCACCTTCCGTTTCCGTCCATAATAATAGCTATATGTTTTGGTAAATTTGAAAAATCAATATTTGCTTTACTGCTAGATTTACTACTTCTAAATAATTTTTTGAACATTGATAATATACCTCCATATATTTTAAAACATTTAACCCTCCAAATAGGAGGGCTAAAAATAACTTACTGTTATTTCTATAGTATTATCAAAAACTTTCTGTCTTACAATTCTACATTCAGTATTTTCTACTGTATCTTTATTAGCTGGAGATATAGTTTCTTTTATAATTATTTTATAACTATCTTCATATTTTTTTATTTCATCTAATACATTATTTAATTTTCTACCTACATAATCAGGTATATTCATTAAATTCTATACCTCCATAATTTCTTTTTCCTTTTTTGATACTAATTCATCAATAATACTAATATATTTATCTGTCAATTTTTGTACTTCATCTTCTGCTCTTTTTAAATCATCTTCAGTTAGTTCATTATTTTTATGCATTTTCTTTAATTTATCATTTGCTTCTCTACGTTCATTTCTAATAGCTACTTTTGCTTCTTCTCCAGTTTTCTTAACTATTTTTAATAATTCTTTTCTTCTTTCTTCTGTTAACATAGGAATTGATAAGCGAATAACTTTTCCATCATTAGAAGGATTAATTCCCAAATCTGATTGTTCTATTGCTTTTTCTATACTAGATATAGAACTTGCATCGTATGGCTGAATAACTAATAATCTAGGTTCTGGAGCACTTATATTTGCAATTTGTTTAAGCGGCATTTTAGAACCATAGTATTCCACTTCTATTCTGTCTAATAATGCAGGATTAGCTCTACCTGCTCTTATACTCACTAATTCTTCCTTTAAAACTTTAATAGATTTCTGCATTTTTTCTTCTAAATTGTTATGTACTTCTAATCGCATAATCTATCCTCCTTCACATATGTTCCAATATTTTCTCCTAAAATAACTTTCTTAATATTTTCAGGTTCTCTTAAACTAAATACAATAATAGGTATTTTATTATCCATACAAAGTGAAGTTGCAGTTGAATCCATTACTTTTAAACCCCTATTTAATACTTCGATATAAGTAAGCTTTTCAAATTTCTTAGCATTTGGATTTTCCATTGGATCGCTATCGTAAACTCCATCTACTTTTTTAGCTAATAAAATTACTTCAGCTTCTATTTCAGCCGCTCTTAGTGAAGCTGTCGTATCAGTAGAAAAGTATGGATTACCTGTTCCAGCAGCAAATATTACTACACGTCCTTTTTCTAAATGTCTAATTGCTTTACGTCTTATGTATGGCTCAGCTATCTGTCTCATTTCTATAGCAGTTTGAACTCTAGTTAGAACATTTATATTTTCTAAAGCGTCCTGTAAGGCCAAGGAATTAATGACAGTAGCTAACATTCCCATGTAGTCCGCTGTAGTCCTATCCATGCCTTTACTACTTCTTCCTCGCCAAAAATTACCTCCACCAACGACAACTGCAACTTGAACACCAAGTTCTGTAATTTCTTTAATTTGCTTAGCTATTAATTCTATAGTGGTTTGATCAATACCAAAACCTTTTTCTCCAGCTAAGGCTTCACCACTTAGCTTTAAAATAATTCTTTTGTATTTTGGCCTCACAGCATTAGTCCCTCCACTTCTTATATTCTACAACAATAAATAAAAACCTTCTTGAAAATTTTAAAAAAGAGAACACTTTTGTGTTCTCTCATTTTTAATTTTAAATTATTTATTAGCAATTTGCTTAGCAACTTCTTCTGCAAAATTTTCTTGTTTCTTTTCTATACCTTCTCCTACTTCAAATCTAGCAAATCTTCTTATTGAAATATTTTCTCCTATCTTAGCTATTTTTTCATGTAAAAGGTCTTGAACAGTAATATCTGGATTTTTAATGAAAGGTTGCTCTAATAAACATACTTCCTTAAAGTATTTTTCTATTCTTCCCTGTACCATTTTATCAACTATTTTTTCAGGTTTTCCTTCATTTAATGCTTGGTTTCTCAATATTTCTTTTTCTTTTTCTATTACATCTTGAGGAACTTGCTCTCTACTTACATATTGCGGATTAGTTGCAGCTATTTGCATAGCAATATCCTTTGCAAAAACTTTAAATTCATCGTTTTTCGCAACAAAATCTGTTTCAGTATTGATTTCAACAATTACACCTATTCTTCCACCATGTATGTATGCCTCAACAATACCTTCAGCAGCAATTCTACCAGCTTTTTTAGCAGCTTTAGCCAATCCTTTTTCTCTTAATATTTCAACAGCTTTTTCCATATCTCCATTAGCTTCAGTTAATGCTTTTTTACAATCCAACATTCCTGCACCAGTTTTTTCCCTCAATTCTTTTACCATAGCAGCAGTAATTGCCATTATAACGCCTCCTCATTAGTATATATGATAAAAGGTAAGAGTAGTAAGGGAGATAATTCCTATCCCTTATTACCCTTACCATTAAAATTTATATATGATATTATATTATTCTTCTTGTCTATCTTCTTCCATTTGCTCTCCTTGTCTTCCTTCAATAACCGCATCAGCAATTTTTGATGTAATTAATTTTACAGCTCTTATTGCATCATCATTACCTGGAATTACATAATCAACTTCATCAGGATCGCAGTTAGTATCTACTATAGCAATTATAGGAATACCTAATATATGAGCTTCCTTAATAGCAATTTTTTCTTTACGTGGATCTACAACAAATAGAGCATCTGGTAATCCATTCATTTCTTTAATACCACTTAAGAATTTTTCTAATTTTTCTTTTTCATGTCTTAATTTGATAACTTCTTTCTTAGGAAGAACATCAAAAGTTCCATCTTCTTCCATGTTTTCAAGCTCAACAAGTCTTTCAATTCTCTTTTTAATAGTCTTGTAGTTAGTTAGCATTCCACCTAACCATCTTTGATTAACATAATACATTCCACATCTTTTTGCTTCTTTTTCAATAGATTCTTGAGCTTGCTTCTTTGTACCTACAAAAAGGATTTTCTTACCTTCTGCAGATAAGTTTTTAACAAATTCATAGGCAGTATTCATCATTTTTACAGTTTTTTGTAAATCGATAATATAAATTCCATTTCTTTCTGTAAAAATGTATTCTGCCATTTTAGGATTCCATCTTCTTGTCTGATGACCAAAATGAACCCCAGCTTCAAGTAATTGTTTCATTGAAATAACTGACATTAACTCCACCTCCATGGTTTTTTCCTCCGCTTTGAGCATCTTCTCAAAAGAACCATAAAAATGGTCACCCATTTAAGAATTTCAAAGCGTGTGTATTTATTACCTTAAGTAGTATATCATAGAAGAATATATTTTGGCAACAATTATTTATTTAGAGCTCACTTTTTTTGATTAATTTTTGCTCTGTATCCTTTTTATTATAACCAAAACAAAAAAAAATAACCAAATATTTCATAATCAATTGGTTATTTTTTATTTATACTCAAAATAAATTGAACTTCATCAAAACCCATATTTAATATTTTAGCTATTTGTGATGTGGTATATCCTTTTTGTTTTAAATTAAGAACTTTTTTTCTCTTTTCATCTTTACTATCGGTATCATTAATTTTTATAATGTCTTCTTTTATCTCTTGTTTATAATTATCATCTTCCATAGTATTATCTTTTGTAATATTTTTATAAGCTAATTTAGATAATTCAACTGAATTTTCAATTTTATTTATATTATTATCTAATAATTTTTTGTTTTCATTTAACTTAGTATTTAATTTTTCAATGTTTTTTTCCAAATAAGTATATTTTTTTTCTATTTCATCAACAGTCTCTTTAAAAGAAATATTTAACTCATTTATTATATTTTCAATTGAATTAATAGTTTCTAAAAAATCTATGCTTTCTAAGCTGTCAACATTTGACGTATCTGTTAAGTACTTTTCATCATGTACCAAATTATTCCCTGAATAATTTTCAAAAATTTCTTTTTTAATTAATAATAATGATAAAAATATTATTATGATGCCTATTGAAAAAAATATATAATTAAGCATACTGCACCTCTTTATACTTTGATGTCTATATTTTGTCCTAATTTACTATTTTTTTCATCTTTACAAGACTGTTTTTTATTTCTTTTTTTATTTTCTTTAAGAAAATTATTATTTTCTTCTTTTTTTCTTGTAATCAAATGATTTTCTTTTTTTTCAATATTATTTACTTTTTTAAGTTTTTCCATATTTGCCTGTTTGTTTTCATTATAGTTTGACTGCACTATATTTTCAGCTTTATGCAGCATAGACTGATTTTTGTTTGAAACATTTTGAGACTTGGGTAAAAGAACCTGCATATCAATTGGTCTAATAGGCATAAACTCAACCCCTTAAAAGACTAAATAAACTTAATAATGAAAAAAACGAATCTCCCCATTTTCTTTCATAAAAGTAACATTTTCTAAAACATCTCTTACATTATGATAAGAATTGTTAATTTTTAATTTTACTCCTGGATATACTATTTTTGCCTGAACTTTAGAATCTTTTAACTCTCTAATAGTTAAATTTAAATAATCAAGTTTGTCTTGTAAATTATTCATTTCATCTATATATTTATCCCTTGTAGATAGAGTTTTTTGTAATTCTTCTTTAGAATGTTCTGATAATTCATTTTGCACTTCTAAGATTTCAATTATTTTGTTCAGCTTTTTTATATTTTCTTCAATCGATTTTATCCTATCTTTTATAGATTTGTATTCATTTAATAATTCTTCGTCTATTCCAACTTCAACTTTCGTAATAGTTCCTATATTGCTACCTATTACTTTAGCATTAACTCCTTTTCTTGCCTTTATAAAACCTCCGACAACAATTCCCTTTTTTTTGTTTACATGCATTTTACCGTTACATAAAATATTGCTGTGCATTACATAATCACATGTAACATCACCTTTTGCTTCAATTTTAGAATTTTCAACAAAACAGCTCTTTACATCTTTTTCAGCATAAACTTTTGAAGAGTTATGAATTCCCTTATGAATGATAACACTTTCCATTGAAATTATTTCAGCACCTTCTACAATTCCATATATTTCTATATCATCATTGCTTTTAATGGTATACCCTTGCTGAACATTACCTTTTACTATGACTTTCCCAGAAAAAGATATATTACCCGTTGATACACCAACATCTTTATTAATCTCTAATACTTCAATAACATTGATTTTTTCATCAATAATTTTAACTATACCATCAATGTCAGCAATTAACAAAGTACCATCATTTGAAATAGAAACATTTTTTCCTGCTTTAAATTTAATATCTTTTCCATGTTTTGCTTTTATCGTTCTGCCAGTTACAGTAATTCCATTTTCTCCTCGAGTTGGATTAATTTTTCGAGCCAAAATATCACCTTTAGAAACTTGTTTGACAAAATGTAAATTTTTGTAATTCACTTTTCCATTTGGCAGCATCTGTGGTTTAAGCGAATCAGTAGTATCTATATTAAAAATAATCCTACCGTCTTTACCATTCTTATGCCTTTTACCTTGTGCAATGGCAATTTTATCTGCTATATCTGGACTGCGTACTATAGACTCAATTAAATTATGATCAATTCCGTACACAACCTTTTTTTCTTCCAAAGCTTTATATATATCTTCTTTAGTAATATTTGCTTCTTCGTTTTCTTTTTTTACAGTTATATAAGCTTTGTAATAATCATCAGATATATCTACAATTATTTGACATAAATTGCTATCGCACTTTTTTTCCTCTTCATCTAAATTAAATTTTAGATTAACATCACTCAATATTTATCACCTTCTTTCTCATTAAAATAAATTAGATATGGCATTCCTAAGTTTTATAATACATTTTGTATGAAGCTGAGACACTCTTGATTCTGATATGTTCAAAATATTTGAAATCTCTTTATATGTCAATTCAGAGAAGTAATAGAGTTTAATTATCATCTTTTCCCTTTCAGGCAGTTTCTCTATAACTTCTCTTAAAATTCTTTTAGTTTCTTCTTTCATAAAATTTGATTCTGGATTGGATTCAATATCATCTGAAGGTATATCATAATTATTATTTTCAGATAGTTTTTCATCCAAAGAAATGACAGAAAATATTGAAACTTCAGAATATAGCTCGTTTAACTCCTCTAAACTTATACCCATCTCTTTAGCTATAACTTCATCTTCAATATCTAATCCAATTTTATTTTGAAGTTTTTGAATAGTATCTTCTAATCGTTTAAATTTCTGTCTTATACTTCTAGGAACCCAATCTAAATTCCTAAGTTGATCGATAATTGCACCTCTAATTCTAAAATTAGCATAAGTTTCAAATTTAACATTTTTATCTGGATCAAATTTTTCAATGGCATCAATTAAACCTAATATACCATAACTAACTAAATCTTCATATTCAACATTTGAATTGTAAGAAATATATAATCTTCCTGCAATAATTTTAACCAATTCAATATATTCAAGAATTAATTTTTGTTTTATTGCTTTTGATTTTTTCTCTTTGTAAAGTTTCCACAACTCATTATTAGACATATAGTATTTTACCCCTTTAATTAAGCAGTATATTTTACACTGATTATAGTTCTTTTATGCCATGACCAATTGTCTTAACTAATAAAATTCCATTTTCCGAGTAAAATTCAATCGTTCTTCCATAATTGCCACCAGTATCTTCTGCGACAATAGGAATATTTAAATTACTTAAAATTTCCTTTACTGCAATAACATTCTTCTCTCCTATTTTCATCATATCGTTTTTATTCATAAAAGCAAACATTTGAGCTCCACCAGCAATTTTACTAACAAGGCGATATTTTCTTGCCCCTTTTTTTATCATTTCTTCAATTAGCCAATCTATTGCAGTATCAGCAAATTTAGCTTTATTGCTATTATTTTTAATTTTTTTACTGTCTGGCAACATTATATGAGCCATGCCAGCTACTTTAGTTGTAGGATCATAAAGACATATACCTACACATGAACCTAATCCTAACGTCGTTAAAATACCGGGAGCAGTAGTAGTATTTAAATCAGCCATTCCTACTTTTATTACTTTATTTTCCTTCATAATCCGAAACTCCTAAACTCTTTAGTAAAATATCATAAGAATCATAATCAGGTACTAGGAAAAAAAATCCTTTAACATTATCACTACCTTCAATAAATTCTGTTTCAATAATCAATATTTTATCGCTAATCTGTCCAAATTGAATGGCAGGAACACTTAATATAGCCCCAGCCATATCAATAGCTATAGAAGGAATAGAAATTTTTATATTTAACCCTGTCAGTGAAGATAAAGAAGATATATAAGAACCCGAAAGAATATTTCCTATTTCTTGCAAAACTGATTTTGTAAAATCATCAATTTCATTATCTTTATTATTTTGATACCCACTCGTTAATAATTTAACCAACGTCTGGCTAGAATTTATATCTAAAACAAACATTATACTACCGTCTAAATCACCTTCTATTTTAAAATATACTCCTGTGACTAATGTTTCTGGTCCTCCTATTAAAGCTGGTACATCAGATATATCTAATACATTAACTTTTGGAACATTCATGTCTATTCTCTTATTCAACATTTTAGCCAAAGCAGTAGCAGCATTACCTGCTCCAATATTACCTATTTCTTTTAAAATATCTATTACAATATTATTATCAAAGTAACCACCCATAAAGACACTCCTCGTCATTATTCATTAACATCTTCATTAATACCTAATATTTTACATAAATCTATTATCATAATTATTTGTTCGTCATTTTTAGCAATATGTTTTACAAAACTTTCTTCGCTATTATTTTTTAATACAGGAGCTTCATCTATATTTTCATTACTTATCTGAATTACCTCTGATGAAGAATCAACTATCATTCCAACTGTAATATCTTCTATTTTTACAATTATTATTCTGCTGTTTTCAGTGTATTCCTTTTCTTCTAATTTAAATCTTTTTCTTAAATCAATTACAGGTACTACGTTACCCCTTAAATTTATGACACCTTTTATATAATCTTGTGTATATGGTACACGAGTTATCGACATTATTTTTTCTATAGTTTCAACATTTTGTATATCAATTCCATAATATTCGTTATCTAATTTAAATAGAACATATTCCAAATTACTGGACAATGTAATCCTCTCCTTTGCTTATATTTATTGCTAGAATAATGAGTTTGGATCTACAATAAGAGCAATTTGACCATTTCCTAAAATCGTTGCACCAGCAATAATTTTTATTCCTGATAAGTATTTTCCTAATGATTTTATAACTATTTCTTGCTGTCCAATAAGGTCATCAACTATTAAACCAGCCATTTTTTCACCTTTTTTAACAACTACTACAATTAGTTCATCTTTTCTAGCAGGTTCTTTTTTAACTTGAAGAATTTTATTCATTCTCAAAATAGGAAGCGTATTATTTCTATATAAAACTACTTCTTGATTTTGAACTTTTCTTATACTATCTGATTTAATAGTAGTAATTTCCTTAATTGAATTAAGTGGTAAAGCATATTTTTCATCACCTATTACTACCATTAAAGCCTGAATAATCGCTAGAGTTAAAGGTAATCTTATAATAAACTTTGTTCCCTTATTTAACTCAGAATGTACTTCAACTAAGCCTCCTAATGATTCAATCTTTGTTTTAACTACATCAAGTCCTACACCCCTACCTGATATATCAGAAATTTTTTCAGCTGTACTAAAACCGGGCTTAAATAAGAGGTTAATAAGTTCTTGTTCATTCATATTTTCTGCACTTTCTTTTGTTATTAAATTTTTTGAAATAGCTTTTGCTTTGATTTTTTCAAGGTCAATACCTTTTCCATCATCTTCTACTTCTATTACAACGTTATTTCCATCTGGATAAGCTCTTAATGCAACTGTTCCAGAATCAGGTTTATTTAATTTTTTTCTAGTTGCTGGATCTTCAATACCATGATCTATTGAATTTCTTATCAAATGGATAAGAGGATCTCCTATTTCATCAATAACAGTTCTGTCTACTTCTGTATCTTCTCCAGTCATATTTAATGTAATATCTTTTCCTAATTCCTTTGATAAATCTCTCACCATTCTTGGAAATCTATTGAAAACTCTTTCTATAGGAACCATCCTTACTTTCATTACAGCATCATGTAAACTTGTAGTAATTCTTTCTAAGTACTCTACAGCTTCATTCATGTTTTGCTTATTTCTTGTATTATCCATATCTTCAAGTCGTGTCTTTATAATAATCAATTCACTTACAAGATTCATTAAATTATCCAATCTGTCTATATCTACTCTGACAGTTTTTGAAGTTTTACTTCTTCCCTTTGTTATTTTGTTATCTTTTTTACTATTTGATAATTGTGGCTTAAAAGCATTATTAGCTTTTAAATCTTCTTTATTTTTATTATTAGAAGTATTTTCCGGCATAATTTTTTCAACTATTACTTCTTCTATTTCAGATATACTCATTATTTCTTTTTTTAGCGTTTCCATATCTAATTTAGTTACATAAATAAGCTCAAAAGAATCATCGAATTTTTCATCTTCTATTTCTTCAGGAGTAGGTTTTGATTTGATAATTTCACCATCTTTTTCTAATGTATTAAATACTATAAAAGCTCTTGCAGATTTTAACATACTATCTTTATTTAAAATTACTTTTACTTTATACGCTGAAAATCCTTTTTCATATGCTTTACTAATAACATTATCTGTCATATATTCAGTTTCTATAGTAATTGCATTATTAACATCATTTTCTTTATCATCTTCATTACTTTCCTCAAGAACTTCTTTCTGATTATCTTCAGCTTTTTCAATATTTTTAATTTCAGAATCTTTATTTTCTATAATCATACGCAATTTATTTACCAGTGAAGTAGAATCTAAATTTCCCTCTTCTCCAGACTTAGACAATTCATTTATGTATTCTTCTAATGTATCAAAGCACTCAAACAAAATATCAATTATATGTTCAGTCACTGATATTTCTCCATTTCTTATCAATTGCAAAACATTTTCCATTTCGTGAGTTAAGCTAGCTATTTTATTAAAACCCATTGTTCCTGACATTCCCTTTAAAGTATGGGCTATTCTAAATATTTCATTTAGTAAATTTAAATCGTCTTTAGAATTTTCTAAATCTAACAGTAATTGATTCATACTTTGCAAGTGTTCTTTTGATTCATCAATAAAAATATCCATATATTGACTCATATCCATAACTTATACCTCCATAGCTTTTATTATTTCTTCACTTATTTTATCAATAGGAGCTACTACATCTACAATTCCAAGTTTAATAGCAGCTTTAGGCATACCAAACACCACACAGGTTTCCTCATCTTGCGCTATAATAAATCCATTATTATCTTTCAAATTTTTAAGACCATTTGCTCCATCAGAACCCATACCAGTTAATATAACTCCAATTACATTGCTAATATTAAGTTTTGCTATAGAATCTATCATATAGTCGACAGAAGGTCTATGTCCAGATACAGGAGGTTCTTTACTAAGTTTGATTTTATAAGACATACCTTCTCTTATTAATTTCATATGATAATCTCCAGGTGCAATATAAGCATGACCAGCTAAAAGTACTTCATTATCTTCAGCTTCTTTTACATTAATTTCAGAAATGCTATTTAATCTATCAGCTAAAGATTTTGTAAATCCTGGAGGCATGTGCTGTACAATTAAAAAACTAGCATCTATATCTTTAGGTATATTCGGTAAAACTGCTTGTAAAGCTCTAGGACCTCCAGTTGAAGTTCCTATAGCTACAATTTTCTTGAAATTATTAGTTTTAATATTAAGATTTGATACAGATTTTATATCTTTTTTTCTGCTAGTAAAAACTTTAGAGTGTGTTACAGTATGTTTTGTCAAATTTACTTTAGAAGCAACCAAAATCTTTTCTATAAGTTGATTTTTTACATCATCAGCATTTATTTTAAAAATACTAGATGGTTTAGGAATAAAATCTACAGCTCCATATTGCAGAGCTTTTATAGTGGCATCTGCACCTTCTTTTGTTAAAGAACTCAGCATTAAAACTGGTACCGGATTTTTTCTCATTATTTGTTTTAGTGCCGTCAGCCCGTCCATTACAGGCATTTCAACATCTAAAGTAACCACATCAGGTTTTAAATCTGCTATTTTTTCAATAGCTTCTTTTCCATTTCTAGCTGTACCTACAACCTCAATATTTTCATTAGTACTAATTATATCAGATAAAACTTTTCTCATAAAAGCCGAATCATCAACTACTAAAACACGTATCTTTGCCATTTATATCAATCCTTTTTTTATAATTTTTCTTTGTTTTTTAAAAATAAAGGATATAATTTTTTTTCTAATACTTTCATCAATATCGACAAATTCTATTCCTATATCGTATTTTGAAATTGAATCTGGAACTTTTTGACATCTTACAACTTTTCCATTTAACTCTATAGTTTCATTATCAAGTGGTATAATGCATTTTAATAAACGATTTAGATTTAACTTTTCTTTACAAATTATTCTTATTCCCCCACCACTTATATCTTTTGATATAGCATTAATTTGTTTTACTTCATTTTCATCGTTATTTATTTCAATTATAACATTTAAAATAATATCAAGTCTAAAAAATTCTCTGCGCTGCATTTTTCGAATAGAACCTGTTTTATTTATATAAAGTAAAGGTATTTTATCTTTATTTTCTCTTTTTATTACTTCTCCAAGAAAATAGTATTTTCCTCTGTTTTTTTTGCAAAATATTACGTTTAATTTTTTTCCTACATGAATCGGATAAAATCTACCCTTATAAATAGGAGTAGTAATAACAATTACATTATCAGAATGTATATTAGCTACTGTACTTTTAATAGTTAAAGAATCTAAATCTTTATTAATTATTTCTATTTCTATATTGTCTCCTGCCTTTATTAAAGAGCTAATATTCGAATTCAAAGATATGCCCCCTCTTCACATTAAGAATTGCTGAATAATTTGTTGACAAATTTCTGAAAACCATTAAAAGTTCTTATCTTTGTACTATTGTTAATTAAATTTAAAGCAATAAGTTCAATACCTTTACTAGATAAACTATTTGGATACTGTATTACAAAAGGTTTTTGTTCTTTTACAGATTTTTTCACTGTCGAATCTTCATAGATAAATCCTAAGTTTTCTAATTCTAAATCAAGAAAACGTTTGGTAGCTAAATTCATTTTATTAAAGACTTCATAACCTTCTTTACTCGTCTCAACTCTATTGATGACAATTTTTATTTTTTTATTTTTATCTTTAATGTTTTTTATAACAGCATATGCATCAGTTATAGATGTAGGTTCAGGAGTAACAATCAAAATCATTTCATCAGCAGCATCGATAAATGAAATTACAGAATTATTTAATCCTGCCCCTGTGTCAATCAATATGTAATCTGAAATATCATTTAATAATAGAAAATTATCTATTAAAATTTTAACTTTTTCTTTTGGTAAATCAAGCATATCTATAATACCAGAACCACCTGATATGATATTTATTCCATTAGGTCCTTTAATTTTTATATCGTGTATATTCATCTCTTCCTTTAATACATTTGCCAATGTATATTTAGGAACAAGACCAAGTACTACATCTATATTGCCTAAACCTAAATCTGCATCAACTATTGTAACTCTATTATTAAATTTACTCAATATAATCCCTAAATTAATAGTGAAATTTGTCTTTCCCACTCCACCTTTTCCACTAGTAATAGTTATAACTCTTGCGCTATGTTCTTTATTAAATTTATCATCTTTTTTATTAGACAAATTACTTTTATTATCTTTATAATTGCGAATGAGTTTTCTGAGATTATATGCTTGATCTTTCATAGTATTCACCCACAATACTATTAGCTATTTGTTCAGTATTGGCAACTTCTATATCATCTGGAACACCTTGACCTGTCGTTATATAAGATATTGGTTTAGATGTCAAAATTTTTGCATTTAAAACATTTCCAAATAAACTTGCTTCATCAAACTTTGTAAAAACTAATTTATAATCATTTAAAAAGTTATATGAATTTATTATACTTTTTACATCATTGTATGTCGTAGTAAGACTTATCAGTAAAAATACTTCAGGTGATTTTACAAATGTAATAAGCTTTTCAAGTTCTTCTATAAGTTTTTTATCTTTATGATTTCTTCCTGCAGTGTCAATTAATATGAAATCTTTATTAGAATAATTATCTATTGCTTGTTTTAATTCTTTTGGCTCATATATTACAGTTAAAGGAATATCTAAAATTTCGCTATATGTTTTGATTTGTTCTACAGCTGCAATTCTATAAGTATCTGCTGTTATCAATGCCACTGATTTTTCATTTATAAGTGTAAATTTAGAAGCCAATTTTGCAAGTGTAGTTGTCTTTCCAACTCCAGTTGGTCCTACAAAGAAAATAATTTTTTGTTCCGAATTTTTACTATCTATTTCATATGGAGTCCCTAAAATATCTTTGATTATCAGTTTAATAGCTTTTCTTATAGACTGTTCATTTTTATCTGAAATGCTAATTTGACGGCTCACAATGGACAAAATTTTCTCTGTCACAGGCTTTGATACATTATTTTCAATTAAAATATTTTCATACTTTTTAAGAATATCTGATGAAGAACTATTTTGAGTAAAATTTATTTTATCAATAACTGTATTTATCATATCTTTTAAAGTATTTATTTGAGAATTTAAATTTTGAATTTGATTATAATTAGTAATCATATTGCTTTTTGTATTCCTATCAATATAGGAAGATTTATTTCTTGAAAAATCTTTACTTGAATCTACAGCTGCAATTACTTCTATTAAAGGTTTTTGTAAAAAGCCCCTTATTCCGGGTTTCCTTATCTTTCGAGTATGAAGAATTATTGCATCCCTACCTAATTCACTTTTTATTTTGATCATGGCTTCTTGAATATCTTTTGCAATATATCTTTTAACTTTCATTATATACTCACCGTCCCAACAGATTGCACTTCGACATTTGGATCTATTTCGCTATATGATAACACAATCAAATCAGGTATAACCTGTTCAGTTAAATTTTTAAAATAAAATCTTACAACTGGAGCTGTTACAACAATAGGAGGTTCTCCAATAGATATTAATTTTTTTATTTCATGTGATAAATTATTTATTATTACCTGTGTAACATTTGGTTCAAGAGCCAAATAAGAACCATGTTCAGACTGCTGTATTGACTCCATTATGAGTTTTTCTAACTCAGGGTCTAAAACTATTACTTTAGCTTTTTTATTAGGAATATATTGTTTTGTTATAGCTCTCCCTAGAGATTGTCTAACATATTCAGTAAGCATATTTGTATCTTTAGTAATTAAAGCATAATCAGCAAGAGTTTCTAAAATAGTAACAAGGTCTCTTATGGATACATTTTCACGCAATAAATTACATAAGACTTTTTGTATTTCTCCTAAACTCATCAGTTTTGGTATTAATTCATCTACAAGAGCCCCATGAGTTTCTTTAATATTATCAATTAATGATTTTACTTCTTGTCTGCCTAAAAGCTCATGTGCATGTTTTTTAATTACTTCAGTCAAATGTGTAGATATTATTGAACTTGGGTCTACAACAGTATATCCCAATATTTCAGCTTTTTCTCTTTCATCTTCTGGTATCCACTTAGCTGGCAGTCCAAAAGCAGGTTCTACTGTATCTATTCCTTCTATTTCTCCTTCAGCAGTACCGGGATTCATAGCTAAAAAGTGATTAAACATTATACTGCCCTCAGATACTTCAACTCCTTTAATTTTTATTACATATTGATTAGATTCTAACTGTATATTATCTCTTAATCTAATCATTGGTACAACGATTCCAAGTTCCATTGCTATCTGTCTTCTAATCATTACTAATCTGTCAAATAAATCTCCACCTTGATTTGGATCAGCTAAAGGAATAATACCATATCCAAATTCCAATTCTATCGGGTCAACTTGTAAAAGAGGAATTACATTTTCCGGCTTTCTTATTTCTTCAACCTGTGCTTCTTCTTCCTGTACAGTTTCTTCACTTACACTCTTTATAATAGCATTTCTTAATGTAAAACCAAGATATAAAAATGTAGCTGATAAAATTAAATATGGAGCACTTGGCAAAGGTGTAAAGCTCAATACTAAAAGCACACCTGAAAGTATAAACATTATTTTAGGCTGATTAAATAATTGAGTTATAACATCATTTCCCAAATTGGAATCAGAAGCTGCTCTTGTAACAACAATACCTGTGCCGGTAGATATTAATAAAGCTGGTATTTGACTTACAAGTCCATCACCTACTGTCAAAAGAGTATACTTTTGAAGTGCTTCACTTAAAGGCATACCTTTTATCAGACTTCCAATAACAAATCCAGCTACTATGTTAATTATTGTAATTACAATACCAGCTATGGCATCACCTTTGACAAATTTACTTGCACCGTCCATAGCACCATAAAAATCAGCTTCTTTTTGAATTCTCTTCCTTCTTTCTCTTGCTTCACTTTCAGAAATTAGTCCCGAATTTAAATCGGCATCTATAGCCATCTGTTTCCCAGGCATAGCATCTAAAGTAAAACGAGCAGCTACTTCTGAAACCCTTTCAGCTCCTTTTGTTATAACTAAAAATTGAATTACTATTATTATAATAAATATAATAAATCCTACTATTGGATTATTTCCTATTACAAATTGTCCAAATGCTTCTATTACATCACCTGCAAAACCATCTTTTAATATATATCTAGTAGTAGAAATATTTAAAGATAATCTGAATAATGTAGTTATCAACAACAAAGAAGGAAATATTGAAAACTGTAAAGGCTCTTTATTATATATTGAAATTAATAATATTAACATTGCTAAAGATATATTTATACTAAGCAATAAATCCAAAATAACTAAAGGAACTGGAATTATGATTATCAGTACTATTGCAATTATTAACAAGGCAACTACAATATCGCCAAATTTCATCAAATATCCTCCTATAAATTATTTTTTAAACTATAAATATATGCTAAAACTTCAGCAACTGCTTGATACAATTCCGGAGGAATATATTCTCCTATTTCCACCGTATGATATAATGTTTGTGCCAAAGGTTTATTTTCATATAAAGGAATATCATTTTCTCTTGCAATTTTCTTTATATTTTGAGCTATAATATCTTTTCCTTTTGCTATAACTTTTGGTGCATCATCAATTTCCTCATTATAAACTATAGCAACTGCAAAATGTGTTGGGTTAGTTATGATTACATCTGCTTTCGGTACATCTTGCATCATTCTCTTCATTGATATTTGACGCTGTTTTTCTTTGATTTTTGATTTTATTAAAGGGTCACCTTCAGTTTGTTTAAATTCTTCTTTGACTTCTTGTTTCGACATTTTAAGTTCTTTTTCATATTCCCATTTTTTATACATATAATCCAAAATTGCAAGAAATAATAATACTATAAAACATCTAAAAACTAAATTAAAAACTATCTTCCAAAGATATTTTACTATTTCTAAAATTTCCATATCAAATACATTTAAGATATTATAATACTCTTTTTTTAAATAGCTTGATACTATATAAATTAATACTAAAGTTTTAAACAGTGATTTAATTAATTCCACAATAGATTTAATAGAAAAAAGTCTTTTGAAACCATTTATAGGATTTATACGATCAAGTTTAAAATTTAATGTCTTAGTGGTAAATAAAAATCCTACTTGCATATAACTGCATAAAAGTCCTATTATTAAAGAAATAAATAAAATAGGTAATATTAATTTTATAATCAATATGAGCATACTAATAAAAAAAACCTTTAAATTTTCAAATCGAAAAAACAAATCTACATTTGAAGTATAACTCATTATTTCTATATAAAATTTATATATTTCTTTTATCCAGTATTTACCTAAAAAGTTTATTGCCAGAAAAACAAAAAACAGAATAAAAGCAGAATTTATTTCTCTAGTCTGTAGAACTTGTCCCTTTTCTCTAGCTTCACGTCTCCTTTTTGGAGTTGCTTTTTCTGTTTTTTCGCCTGAAAAAAGCTGAAGATTAATATTAAAACATGTCATTGTATCATCCTTTTTAAGGAATACTTTTGATTATAAATCTTATTGTATCAATTAAAATATCAAAAATATTTTTAAATATTTTAAAGTACAAAGGCAAAGCTATATAAATTGTCAAAAGACCGATAAAAATCTTTAGAGGCATTCCAACTATAAATACATTCATTTGAGGAATAGACCTAGAAAGAATTCCAAGTAAAACATTCGTAATAAAAATAGTAACTATTATTGGAGCTGCAATTTTAAAACCAATGATAAAAGATGTTCTCATCAGTTGAGTTACTTTACTTATCAATAATAAATCATAAAACCTATACCCAATCGGAATAGTTCTAAAACTCTGTATAAGAGCTTTAATTAAAATATGATGTGAATCTGTAAGTAAAAAAATGAGTATTGCTATCGTATAATATAAATTAGCTGATACTGGCATTTCTGATTCATCCTGAGGACTGATTACATTAACTATTGAAAAGCCTATATTTCTGTCTACAATCATACCTGCTACATATATAGAATTTAATATTAGTAGAGAAATAAACCCAAACATTAAACCATTTAAAAATTCTAAAACTAAATAAATAAATAATACTGTAAAATTATTTATAACCAATTCGTTTGGAAAATCTATTAACGGAAAAACGATGTAAGTAAAAAAAAGAGAAAAACCTATTTTGACAGTATTCGGTATATTGTTACTGCCAAATAAAGGTGTCATCAAAAATATTCCACTTATCCTAATAAAAATCAGAAGAAAAAATACTGTATATTTTAATAAATCCATCGATTTATATTCATTCCCCTATTTTACAAAATTATTTATATTTGAAAATACAAAATTTGCAAAGTCAATAGCCTTTCTTAAAAGCCAAGGACTAAAAATAACTAAAGAAATAAATACGGCTAGAATTTTAGGAACAAAGGCTAAAGTTGCCTCTTGAATTTGAGTAGTTGCCTGAAATATACTTACTGCTAATCCTACTAAAAGACCAATTAAAAGCATAGGAGCTGACAGCAGTATTATATTTAACATTGCATGTTGAAATAAATCTAAAATTATATTTTCATCCATAAAAACACTCCTATTTAAAACCTAAAAGTATATGTTTTATAATTAAATTCCAGCCGTCTATACTTATAAATAATAATATTTTAAAAGGAAGTGAAATCATTACAGGTGGTAACATCATCATACCCATAGACATAAGAGTACTAGCTACCACCATATCTATTACAATAAAAGGAATAAACAAGAGAAAACCTATACTAAAACCGGTTTTCAATTCACTTATTATAAATGCAGGAATTAAAATTTTAGTAGGTATTTCATCTAAATTTTTAGGTGGATCCATATCTAAAATGTTGACAAATAATGCAATATCTTTTTGTCTAGTCTGTTTGAACATAAATTCTCTCATAGGCTTCATAGTATTATCAAAAGCTTGTTCTAAAGATATTTCATTATTTGTATAAGGTTTAATGGCATCTTCATTAATTTTTTCAAAAGTAGGTGCCATAATAAAGAAAGTTAAAAACAGTGCCAACCCTATCAATACCTGATTAGGTGGCGTAGACTGTGTTGATAAAGCCTTTCTTAAAAAGGATAATATTATAATTATCCTTGTAAACGAAGTAGTCATTATCAAAATAGAAGGTGCTAAAGAAAGAATAGTAAGAATTAAAATCACTTCAATTGTATTAGATACTTCTTTTGGATTTTTTGCCTTATCAATTCCTATAGATATTTTAGGTATTGTAAATTGAGAATCAGCATAAGCATTTATTCCACTAATAAGATGAAACATAAAACAAAATATAATTAAAATCAATATTATCTTATTAAATTTTTTCATCATTTCATCCTTACCTACTAACTAGTTGTAATTTTCTTTGAAAGTATGTCCATCAAATTACTATGTTTGTCTTTACAATCTACATCTTTTTCATTTGAGTTTATAGAATCTATTTTATCAATAACTTGAGCACCATTTTTAGAAATATAAATTAGATAATAATTCTGAAGCAGCTTAATTAATAAAAATTGTTTATCAACTCCTAATGTCAATCTTTCAATTATTTTTATGTTTTTATTTGAATTTATACTTTTATATTTCACAGATATTAAAAGTGTTGTTATATAAGCTAATAAGATTATTAATACAGATGAAAAAACAATCTTAAATAATACTATCTTCACAAATACCTACCCCAATACTTTTTTAACAGCTTCTAAAACTCTATCTGCTTGGAACGGTTTAACAATAAAATCTCTAGCTCCAGCCTGTATAGATTCTATAACCATTGCTTGCTGTCCCATTGCAGAACACATAACTATTTTAGCATTTGGATCAATCTTTTTTATTTCTTTAACAGCTTGTATACCATCTACTTCAGGCATAGTTATATCCATTATAACTAAATCAGGATTTAATTCCTTATATTTTTCAATTGCTTTTTGACCATTTTCTGCTTCACCAACTACCTCGTATCCATTCTTTGTCAAAACATCTCTTATCATCATTCTCATGAATGCTGCATCATCAACGATTAATATTCCATTTGCCATATTAAATCCTCCTTTTACTACCAAAATTTATTAATTCTTTTTTGATTTTTTACAATGTCAGTAATTCTCACACCATAATTTTCATCAACTACTACAACCTCCCCCTTTGCAACTATTTTACCATTTACAAGTATATCAAGAGGTTCTCCAACTAATTTATCTAATTCAATAACTGTACCTGGTCCAAAATCGAGTATTTCACTAATTTGCTTAACTGTTCTACCAAGTTCAACAGTTACATTTAAAGGTACATCCTTAATTAAACTTATATCGTTGTGCTGATTAAAATTCTCACCAGTTTCATCAAAACTTTCAAACTGTAGTGGTTTTACATTTATTGGATTTTTTGGAATTTCCTTGTCTTTATATGGTTGATGATGCACTGCAGCTTTAGAATTATAAACATTATTATCTGCATTTGTTCTTTTAGTTATATTATCAGCACTTTCATATTCTTCACTTCTATAACCAGTATTAGCATTTGACTGATTACTTGCTATGCTGTCTTCATGTTTTGATGATGTATCCATTTTAGGATTAAGCAAAGGCTGAACCATTTTTTTAGCAAATTCTATGGGAATTATCTGCATTATTTCACTATCTAAAACATCTCCAACAGTCATATTAAAAGCTATTCTAACTAGCTTATCGTCATTTTTTAATTCTATATTTCCAAAATCTTTATTTGAAAAGTCAATTGGATATGCTTCAGGAGGTAATATATCTATCTTTGTATTGAACATTTCAGATAAAGATGTACAAGCTGAACCTATCATTTGATTCATCGCTTCTCCTATAGCACTTAAATGTAAATCAGTAAGTTCTTGTGCAATATTAGTTCCATCACCACCCATCATTAAATCTGTAATTACTTTAACATCTTTTTCTTTAAGAATTAAAAGGTTAAAACCTTCTATACCTTCCTTATATTTTATTATAACAGCAACAGACGGTATTGTATAATTTTCAGATAATTCTTCCAAAGTAGTTTCTGAAACCTTTGGAGTAGTTATAGTTACTTTTTGGCCAAGTAATGTAAACAGCGTAGTTGCTGCTGTACCCATACTTATATTTCCAATTTCTCCTAAAACATCTTTTTCTTCATTTGTTAGACTTAAGTTTTCATCATTTAAATCTGTTGTAGTTCCATTCAGCAAGGCATCAATTTCTTCTTGAGAAAGCATATCAGCCATCTTATTCATCTCCTTCCTCAACCAGGTCGGTTATCTTTATGGCCAAATTTTTCTTTTTCAAACCAGGTTTTCCAAGAAATTTCAATTTATCACCTACAATTATCTTTATATCTTCATCTATTTTAGTATTCAATGGAATAACATCACCAACTTGTAAATTTAAAAAATCTCCTACTGTAATAGTTGATTCTCCTATAATAGCTTTTACTTCTACATTAGCCTTCTTAAGACCAACTTGTAAAGCTTTCTTTTCACTATCAGATATTTCTTTATTATTGCTTGAAAACCAAAGTTTAGTACTTAATTTTTGAATAATCGGTTCAATAACTAAATGAGGGATACATATGTTTATTAATCCTTCTATATTGCCAACCTTTATACTCATCGTTATTAAAGCTATAGTTTCATTTGGAGAAACAATTTGAGCAAATTGAGAATTAGTTTCAATTTTATCTAAAGATGGATTTAATTCCACTATATTTTCCCACGATTCTGTCAACAATTTATTTATTTTAATTATTATTTTCTTTAGTAAAGTCAACTCTATTTCGGTAAACGAACGTACTTCTTTTACTAGCTTACCAGTCCCACCTAAGACTCTTTCAATCATTGTAAACGCAATATCTGTAGAAATATCTAAAATTACCTGTCCAGACATCGGTTTAAAATTAATTATTCCAAGTACAGCTGGATTTGAAATTGAATTGCTAAATTCATAATATGTTAATTGTTCAACTGAAATCACTTCAACATTTATATAAGTTCTCAAATAACCTGATAAAAAAGTATTCAATAATCTAGAAAAATTTTCATGGATTATTTGAAGGGTACGTAATTGATCCTTAGCAAATTTATCAGGCCTTCTAAAATCATATTTCTTTATTTTCTTTTCTTTATTTTCTTCTTTAATATCCTGAACGTCTAATTCACCAGCACTCAAGGCCTGTAAAAGTTCATCAATTTCGCTTTGTGAAAGAACATCAGACAATTACGTCACCTCCACATTATTGAATAATAAATTCCACAAAGTATATATTGGAAATTTCTTCTGAATTTATATCTTTTTTAACTAAACTTAAAATGTCCATTCTTGCTTTCTGCTGTCCAGGCTGTCCAATTAATTCTTTATAAGTTTTGTTTCTCAAAAGCTCCAATATATCATTAGTTATTTTTGCCCTATGTGCTTCTAATACCTCTTGCAATTTTTTATTCGTATATTCTACAGTTATATTAATTTTTAATATTCTACTACTATCTTTTATGTTTGTATATAATTCACCTAACTCATAATGAAAGTGTTCTACTTTTTTTTCTTTATTATTATTTTTATTAAGCATGAAAAAGAAAATTCCTGCCATAGTAACTGTAACAATTAATAAACCAATTAAGCTAAGAATTAAAACTTTCTTTACTGTCATGAAAATCCCCTCTTTTAATAGTTTGGTTCATTCTTTAAAAGGTCAGAACGCAAAATAACAATATCTACCCTTCTATTTTTAGCTTTATTTTCTGGTGTATCATTTGGAGCAACAGGATGATATTTGCTGTAGCCAGATATAGAAAATCTTTCTGGCTTCATATTAGTTTCTTCAATAAAAAATCTTACAACATTCGCAGCTCTAATAGAAGATAATTCCCAATTGGTAGGATATTTTGTACTTCTTATAATAGGATCTGAATCAGTATGCCCTTCTACTCTTATAAACTTATCAGCAAATTCCTTTCTTTTAAGCAGTCCAGCTAAAAACTTTAAAGTAGCTTTTGATTTTGGCTTTAACACTGCTTTGCCAGAATCAAACAAAACATTTTCTTTAAATCTTAAAAGCAGTCCCCTTTTTTCTAAACTGACTAATATTTGATTTTCTAAATCATTTTCAACTAAATAATTTTCAACTATTTGTTTTAATTTTCTTAAATTTGCTAATTCATCTACACTTGAAGTTAAATTGTCTTCATTTAGCGAATTACTTATATAATCATCAACTTCAATACTTTTTCCACTTTTCAAAATTCCCGCTGAACCTTGAAATGACTGCATTATAGCTTGAAATTTTCTCGCATCTATTTCAGAAAATGCAAATAGCAATACGAAAAAACATAAAAGCAAAGTCATCATATCTCCATATGTAAGCATATATTCTGGAACGCCGCCAGATTCTTCTTCCTTAAATTTTTTTCTACTCATTTACACCAGCCTCCGTTTTTCCATCATTACTTAATGATTTACGAATAGCTGGAGGTAAAAATGCTTTTAATTTTTCTTCAATAATTCTAGGATTTTCACCTGCTTGTATAGAAAGAAGCCCTTCTATCATAATTTCTTTGAGTAAAATTTCTTCCCTACTCCTTATTTTTAATTTCTTTGAAATAGGTACAAATATTAAATTTGCTAGTAAAGACCCATAAAAAGTTGTAATTAATGCAACAGCCATACTAGGACCTATGGACTTTGGATCATCTAGCTGTTTAAGCATTATTACAAGTCCAATTAGCGTTCCTATCATACCAAAAGCTGGAGCCATTGTTCCCATCATATCAAATAAACTTTTACCTTCACTATGACGTTCTTCCAAAAAAGATAATTCTGTTTCCAAAATATTTTTTACGAGTTCAGGGTCTGTACCATCTACAATTAGCATTACGCCTTTTTGTAAAAATTCATCGTTTATATCTTCAACTGCTTCTTCTAAAGCCAAAAGTCCTTCTCTTCTAGCTACATTTGCCAAATCGATAATTTTATTTATAACACTTCCCGGTTGAAATCCATTTGTAGAAAATGCTTTTTTTACAACTTTAAATGAAGCAAGTACTTTATCCAAAGGAAAGGAAACAAATGTTGCAGCTATTGTTCCACCAATTACTATCAAAAATGATGAAAAATCTAAAAACCAACTTAAGCTTCCTTTCCCTAAAATTCCCCAAACAACTAACAAAAGTCCAGATACAATCCCTATAATAGTTGCTAAATCCAAATATTACACCCCTTTTCATTTAGAGCTATCAGTAAAGTTATTGTAAATATTTCTTTTATATTGTATTATTTTGTCTATTATTTCGTCAATATTTTCAGCTACAACTATTTTTTTGCCCGTAGTAAGAGTTATTACAGTATCAGGGGTTTCTTCTATTGTTTCAATTAGGTCGCAATTTAGTGCAAAAACATCATGATTAAGTCTAGTAACATATATCATATAAATCATTCCTTATTAATTTAAAGTTAATTTACCTGGACTAAAGAGTCCAGGTATAATTATCTCTTTAGATTAACTAATTCTTGAAGCATTTCATCTGTTGTCGTAATAACTCTCGAATTAGCTTGAAAACCCCTTTGTGTAGTAATCATTGTAGTAAATTCCTTTGCTAAATCTACATTTGACATTTCAAGTGCTCCGGGAATTAATGTAGCAAATCCACCTAACCCCGGCTTTCCAATTATTGGATTTCCAGAGTTTGAAGTGCTTACAAATAAGTTTTCTTGAGTTTTTTGAAGACCTTCTGGATTTTTAAATCTTGCCAGTGCAATTCTTCCTATTGCAGAAGTCTTTCCATTTGTAAAAGAACCTGTTATTATGCCATCTTCACCTATACTAAAACTATCAAGTTTACCCTGCTTATAGCCAGTTAATGTCTGAAGATGTATTGTACTGTCGCTTGAAAATTGCTTTAATAATTTATCTCCATTTTCATCTTCAAAAGATAAATTGAAATTAAATGTATCTGCACCATTAGGAAAAGTACCCGTTGAAGAAGAAAGTTCTATATTTATTTTTGATAAATCTACTTTTCCATCAGTAAAAGTAATATTATCCACAAAATATTTTGGTGCTGGAGAACCTGCAGCATTTACATCTATAGCTTCAGTACTGTTTACTGCCTCAATTACTAACTCCCATTTATTAGGCTCAATTGCTTCTTCTATTTTAGGATTGTTTGCATCTGTAAAACTTTGTGATGTAAATTTTTCATTATCCCAATCATATGAAAAACCTGATTTCATTTTCCTTCTAAAAGTTAGTTTGAGTTCATGTTCTCCTCCCAACTCATCATAAACAGTTATAAATTGAGGATTTGTCATAAGTTTACTAGATGAAACTAGCCATTCATCAGCATTACCATTACCACTTGTATCTTTTACCGTAATAGAAGCATCAAGTCCTAAATCAGCATCTATATTTCCTTCTATTATTACATCTCTTTCTGTTGACTGCTTCGCATTAGCAGGTTCTGAAATCCCTGTAACTTGAGCCGGGAAAGTCATAGCTTTGGAAATTACAAGCCCCTCTAAAGTAGTTTTAAATTTAGGAGTTTCTCCTATGGTTCCATCTTCAATTCTATATCCGAGAACTCTGTATCCACCTAAATTTAAATTTCCCATACTGTCGATTGAAAAATTACCTGCTCTTGTATAACTTCTATTTAAAAAGTTTTCATCATCTGAAACTATAAAGAAACCATCTCCATTTATCATTACATCAGTCGGAACGTCTGTTCTGTCAACTGAACCCCTAGTATGAATTGTATCTATAGAACCAATATTTATTCCAAGTCCTATCTGCTGAGGATTTGTACCACTCCTTCCGCCTTGGTTAGCTGACGCTCCCTTTATAGTTTGACTTAAAACTTCTTTAAAAGTAACCCTTCCAGCTTTAAATCCAACAGTATTTACATTTGCAATATTATTTCCTATAACATCCATTTTAGCTTGATGAGCTTTAAGTGCAGAAACTGCAGAATTCATTGAACGCATCATAATAATTACCCCCTTTAAGTTATGCCGTAACCAACTTCATCTGTCATTCAGAAGTTAAAAGCTCCCTAGGAAGGTCCAGCTTTATACAATTACGGCTCCATCTATATTTGTAAAAATATTTTCTCTTAATTGTTCATCTACAGCAGCTGTAATTATAGTATTATTTTTTACACTTGCAATGAAAGCTTTGTTATCCATGAGAATTAAAGCTTCTCTTATCCCTTTACTGCTAGCTTTTTTTACAGCATCATTTAGTTTATCTATTTCACTTTGAGTTAAATTTATATTCCTATTTTTTAATCTTTCTATAGCATGTTTTGAAAATTTGAGGTTTCTAGCAGTAATGCTTTTATTTAAAATTTCCTGAAATGTATTCATTCCAGTATCCACTTCATGAACATGCCTATTAATATCTCTTCTGAATTTTAAATTATAGTTTAAATTTATTCTATTCAAGATAACACCACCTTAAACTGCATTACTCAGTATCAGTATTATAAATTTCTATTGCCTTATTAATATTTATAAGCTCATTAACCGTTTTTGAAGTGTTATCTATATTTTTTTGATAACTTTTATCAAGATTTAAAATGGATTTATTTAAGCTATCAAAAGACTCTAACATAGTATCTTCTAAGCTTTCAAGTTTTTCATTTAATCGAGTATTTTGACTATCTATTAACTCTTTAATAGAATTTAAAAGTTTGCCTGTATCATCCATCTTTTTATTGATTTCCTGCAATTGCTCTAATGAACTAAACTGAGCCATTTGAGCAATAAATTCTTTATCCTCCACAGGGTTTAACGGATCTTGATATTTAAGCTGAGTAATGAGCAGATTTAAAAAAGCATTTTTATCTAAATTGCCTTTCTTTTTGCTTTCACTTCGATTAGAATTTGTAAGATTAGATTTATTAGATATATTCATTATACTGGAATTCAAATCTATCTCTCCTTTATGCCAAATAATTTATAGTTGAATCTAATCCATTCAAATAAGTTTGATTTGTCATATAATTTTTCTCTAACTGCTCTTCATTTAAAACAACTTTTTTTGCTTTTTTTCCTTTATATCTATCAAATGTACTCTGATTATAACTTGAGTCCTGATTGACTGATACACTAAATTCTTTTATTTCAAATCCCTTTTCACTTAATGCACTTCTCAAATCTTCTAAATTAGCTTCTATAGCTTGTTTTACAATTTGACTTTCAACATCAAATTTTGCAACTAAAATACCTCTTTCCACAATAATTTTCATAGATAAATTCCCCAAAAAATCAGGTTTTAATTTTATTGTGATTTGAGAATTATCATCGTTAATATAAGTCTTTGCATTTTCTATTATCTGATTGAATATCTTTCCCAATTCTAAATTGTTATTCTTTAAAAACTGCCCAGTCTTTACTGCATTTATAACTTTTTCATTTTCAATGCTTGAATTTCCAGTATTTATAAATTCATTAGCTTTCGATAAATCATGTTTTTCTGAAATATTACTGCTTTTTGTTCTTATAATACCTAACTTAAATAATTTTTTTGAATTTGTTTTTTCATTTTCTCCACTTTCTTTAAGCTTATCAGATACTATCTTCTTACTTTCTTCTAAATCATTGGAATTAGATGTTATATTTTTATCTTCTTCTAATTCATTAGATGATTTAATTGAGTTTGCTGATTTTACAGTAAAATTTTTAAGTGATTCATCTTTCTGATAGCCTTTTAAATTTTGAACTGCATTTTTAGTATCTGTCTTATTATCCTTATTATCTTTTAAAATTTCTTGCAGCTCATCTAAAAGTTTGTATAAATCTGAAGTTTCTTTATCAGATTTAACATCTTTCATTTGCTGAATATCAACTAAAATACTTTTTACTTTTTCAAAATCGATACTCTCTAAATTCAAATTGTCTGAAAAATATTTTTTTATTTCATTTAAAATATAATTAATATTGAAATCTTCTCCATTTAAACTAAATTGAGATAAAAGTTTTTCAATAGCTTTTACTGCATCTTCTCTTTCATGTATATTTCTTTCATCACTTATATTTATATTTTTAATTATTGAACCTAAAGCAGACATAAGCACATTAACATTTTTAAATTGTTTGTTTTCTTTTTTATCTGCATCGCTGACATTCTTTCCTTGTTTTTCATCTATTGTTTTTTTATCGTTATTATCTGTTTTTTTGCTAAGTATTTTTTTGAATTTATTATCAGTATTTAGATTTTTAGAATTTTTAATTGATTTCTTGCAGTTTAAATTATCATTAAGCTTACTACTACTATCATAAGCTGCTAGTAAATCTTTTCTTATCTTTCTATTTAACATATTTTTTCACCTCCTTCTATTAATAATATAGACTTATAGTTTATATTAAGGAACTGGTATAGCAAGTTTTTTAGAAATTTCTGAAGAAAGATTACTGTCTAAGTACGAAAGAATAGATGCCACTTTCTTTTCATTAAAACTCTTTAAAACATTTATAGCTATATCTTCATCAGTAAAAGAAATAGTATTTCCATTGCCAAGAACATATTTAACAGGTTTACCGCTATTTCTAATCATTCTCTTTATAAGCTCTGCTATCTGCTTTTCATCCATTTTCTCGTATATAGCTGTAAGTTCTTTAACATTATTGTTGAACTGCCTATAGACTTTTATAGCTTTTAAAATATCATCTGTAACAGTATCTTTTCCTTTTAATAAAATTTCTTTTTCTTTAATACTATTTATAAGCTCAAATATGAATTTATTATCTTCTAAATTAGATAAAATTTGAGCAGTTTTTAAAACCCCTATATTTCTATATATTTCTGCTAATTCTTCCATCTTGTAAGTTTTGGTATTTCCAAGTATCTTAACAAGATTTGCAGGACTTTCTATAGAATAAATATCTGAAAGATTTTTTAATTGAAGCTGTTTATCTTTTAATTCATTTATTTTCATCGATATACTATTTCTTGCTTGAATTGATGTAAAATCATCTAAAATTTCATCTTTAACATCAGAATCTATATATCTAAGTAATTCTGCCGCTTTTTCTTCATCCATATTTTCAAATATTTTAGCTAAATCTTTATAAGATATTTTATTTTGAACTATATCTGATTTTATTTTATTCACAGCTATTATAGTGGACAAACTTTCTATATATTTAGCTTGACTTATTATTTCATTATCTTCTTCCTTTTCTATTTGATCTAAAATGTTTTTCAAAAGATTAGTCTTCATTGAATTATTGCGCATACTATCAAGTATTTTTTTAGTTTTTATAGAATTTGCTTTATACATCAATTTTATAATATCATTAAAAGCTTTCTGGTCTTTACTTTTTATCAAATTAAGTTTATCTACTGCCCTATTATCATCTAGCTTTATCAAATAATTTGCAAGTAAATGAATTTGATTATTTATTTCTTCTTTTGTGGGATAATTTTCAAAATAATCACCCACTGCACCCGGCAATTTTGACAAGTATTTATTTGCTTCCATTTTAAAGTTTTCATTTGTATAATATATCGCTGCTAAAATTGTCATTGGTATAATAAAAAATACAATAAACACTATCAAAAGAATTTTACCAATACCTATTCCTTGTTTGCTTTTTTCTTCTACTGTGGCCATATGCTATCACCTGCTTAACTTGCTGTTAAATGTAACAATTTGATCTATCAACTTATCTTCTTCCAATTTTATATGAAATTTATATTCTTCGTATCTTTTTTCTTTTAGTTTTTCTAATATTTTTTTTTCTTTTGACATCTCAAATAATTTATTTTTTATAATTTCAATATCTTTTTCTTTTTCGGCAACTCTATTTCTTTGTATATAAATTTTAAAATGTAAAGATTTAATATAATCATTAATACTTTTAAGCACAGCTATATTACAACCTCTGCTCGTCTTATCTTTTAATAGCTTAGAAACATTTTCTCTTTTACTTTTTAAATCATCTAATTTCCTTTTTTCTAAATACAATTCATCATATGCCTTTGAAAGATCTCCTTTAAGTTTCATTTCTTTATCTTCTGTCAATTTTAAAATGTTTTGATATCTAAATTTAAAAACTGGCATTAAAACCACCTTTATTCAATAAAATATTTTATAAACATTTAGAAAACTTAAGATGATACTAACGATTTTAATTTAAGCAGTGTATCTTCAAACTCAAATTTATCATTTACTCCTTGTTTGAGAAAATTATTAAAAGAATCTATTTTCTCAATTGCCAAATCAATTTTCCTATTGCTGCCTTTAGAATAAGCTCCAATATTTATCAAATCTTCCGCTTCTTTATATACAGATAAAATCTCTTGAAAATTTCTTGCAGACATCAAATGCTCTTCATCTACTATATTCGGCATAACTCTACTTACACTGCTTAAAATATCTATTGCTGGATAATGACCTTGATTTGCCAATTTTCTAGATAATACTATATGACCATCAAGTATACCTCTTACAGCATCAGTTATAGGCTCATTCATATCATCACCATCAACTAATACTGTATATAGTCCAGTTATAGAACCCTTTTCTGAATTTCCTGCTCTTTCCAAAAGTTTTGGAAGAACGGCAAAAACTGAAGGAGTATACCCTCTTGTCACAGGTGGTTCTCCAACTGCTAGTCCTACCTCTCTTTGAGCCATCGAAAATCTCGTTAAAGAATCCATCATTAATAAAACATCTTTCCCCTTATCTCTAAAATATTCAGCAATTGCTGTAGCAAGTAGTGCTCCTTTTGTCCTCACTAACGCTGGTTGATCAGATGTTGCAACAATAACTACAGAACGTTTAAGTCCTTCTTCTTGCAGTTCATTCTCAATAAATTCTCTTACTTCTCTTCCTCTTTCACCTATCAGTGCAATTACATTTATATCAGCTTTTGTATTTTTTGCTATCATACCCATAAGTGTACTCTTACCTACACCGCTTCCTGCAAAAATCCCTATACGCTGCCCTTTACCACAAGTTAACAGTCCATCAATTGCCTTTATTCCTAACGGCAAAATTTCTGTAATTTTCTTCCTAGTAAGAGGATTAGGCGGCTGATTATTAACAGGATACTTCTTTTTTGTAATAAGTTGTCCTTTTCCATCTATTGGATTGCCAAGCCCATCTAATATTCTGCCCAACAGTTCATCACCCACATTAACATATAGCGACTGTCCTGTTGCTATTACTTTACTTCCAGGACCTATACCATTCATCTCACCAAGCGGCATGAGAAGTACTATTTCTCCTTTAAAACCAACAACTTCAGATTTTATAGGCAAACCACCTTTTAAAGGATATATATAACACACTTCCCCAATTTCTACAGCTGGACCTAAAGACTCAATAGTTAAACCAATTAATTTTGAAACTCTACCACTATATCTTATTAGATTTGTATTTTCAAGTGCAGATAAATACTTATTTACAAAGGACATCTATAAATCACTCGCCTTTTAATATTTCCTCAAATGTATTTTTAATCTGATTAAATTGAGTCCATATACTAGAATCAACACTACCTGATGAAGTATCTATAATACAACTTCCTTTTGAAAGTGATTTGTCTTGCTTTATAATTATATCGGTTACATTTTCACTCAAAGCCAAAATTTTATCCTTAACTTCTAAAGCAAATTCATAATCATCAGGACTGACTCTTAAAACTAAGCTGTCCGTAAAAGCACATTTTTCCAATCCCGCTTTAATCAATCCATATATTATGTCATAATCTTCCTTAATTTTTTTATTTAAAATCTTTTCTATTGTTTTTATAACTAAATCTACAACATCTCTTTCTATATCTACAATAAAATTTTCTTTGAATTTCATAACTTCTTCTTTTATGTTTAAAGCTTCACTTATAATTTCATCTGCTCTTTTTTTACCCTTTTCAAAACCTTCTCTAACACCTTCTTCAAAACCTTTTTCATAACCTTCTTCTCTTGCATTTTGAATAATCTGCTTTGCTTTTTCATAAGCATCATTGATTATTCTTTCAGCTTCTTTTTCAGCCTCTAAAAGTTTTGAATTTTTAATCTCTTCTATTTCTTTATATAAATCTTTTATATTTCTATCTTCAGACTTTTCATTTTTAGAAATACTCTCTATCTTTTTCTCATGTTTTATAAAATCTGACGAAGTAAGCTTATATGCAGATTTATCTATTATAACTTGCGTTGACTTCAAAACCCTAGACAATTATTTCATCTCCTCCACCACGAGATATAATAATTTCTCCAGCTTCCTCAAGTTTTCTAATTATATTTACTATCTTCTGCTGTGCTTCTTCTACATCACGCAATCTAACTGGTCCCATAAATTCTATATCTTCTTTTATCATTTCAGCCATTCGTTTAGACATATTTGCAAATACAATATCTCTGACTTCTTGAGTTGCTCCTTTTAAAGCTACTGCCAAATCATTATTATCAACTTCTCTTATAAATCTTTGAATTGATACACTATCAAGAGTAATAATATCTTCAAATACAAACATCCTCTTCTTAATTTCCTCTGCCAATTCAGCATCTTGTATTTCTAAAGTTTCCATAATAAATTTCTCTGTTCCCCTATCTACTGAGTTTAAAATATCAACTATAGTCTGAACTCCACCAGTTGTCGTATAATCCTGAGTAACCATAGATGAAAGTTTTCTCTCTAATACATATTCTACTTCTTTAATAATTTCTGGAGAAGTTCTATCCATAGTAGCTATACGCTGTGCTACATCTGCCTGCTTGTCCTGTGGCAATGATGATAAAATCTGTCCAGCCTGACTAGGACTTAAATATGAAAGAATTAAAGCTATAGTTTGCGGATGTTCATTTTGTATAAAGTTAAGCAATTGACTTGCATCAGCTTTACGTACAAAATCGAATGGCCTAACTTGAAGTGAAGCTGTTAGTTTGTTTATAATTTCTAGGGCTTTATTAGCTCCCATTGCCTTTTCTAACACTTCTTTTGCGTATCCTATTCCACCTTCAGAAATATAATTTTGTGCTAAACAAATTTGATAAAATTCTTCTATTACTTCTTCTTTTTCCTCTGGAGAAATCTTTCTCATATTTGCAATTTCCAAAGTCAACTCTTCTATTTCATCATCTTTTAGATGTTTAAAAATCTTTGCTGAATTATCAGGTCCTAGTGCTATCAATAATATTGCAGCTTTTTCACGTCCTGTTAGACCACCTTTTTTCACCATATTAGACCCCCTAATCTTCGTTTAACCAATTTCTTAACAGTTGTGCTACTGCTTCTGGTTTTTTGTCGAGGAATTTTTCTATTTGATATTTATAGCTTGCTTTATCATTGAAATCTAAATCTATTTCTTCTATTTCATCACTTTCCCCAGTTACAGGTGGCTCTAAGATTTCTTGAACCTCATTCTTTCTCTTTCTAATTCTAATCACAGTAAATACAACACCAATAATAAGTAGTAGCGAAATAATTCCTATACTCCACATTGGCAGTTTAGATAAAATATTACCATTATCTTCACTGCTGACAATTGAATTTTGATTATCTGAATCATTAAAGTCACTTGCCATAACTTCAACTACTTTTGTTTCAAGTCCAGCTGCTGCAGATACTAATTTTATAAGCTGCTGTTTGTGTTCTTCTGTCAGTTCTCCATTTGGCAAACTTTTTCTATTTATTATAACTGCTACACTTATGTCTTCAATTTGACCAGGAGCTTTAACAATATTTTTCCTGATTTCATTCAATTCATAATTGATATTTGTATTTTCTTTTTCATATTTAGAGCCTTTAGATTCAAATTCTTTATATTCAGTTATTTCTTGAGAATTTGAATCTGTACCCGGCGGCCCTCCTTCAGCAGTATCAGCTACTTGTTCTTTTAATTTTGAAATACTTCTTATAAGTCCATTAGTTTCCCCTTCTAAAGGAGGATTAAATTCAACATATTGAGTAACTTCTTTATCAAAATTCAGTTTTACATTTACCATGACATCTACATTTTTAAAACCATATATCTTAGCCAAAAGATTTTTTATACTGTTTTGCAAATTAGTTCTCACTTGTTGTTGTATATCCATACTATTATTTACTGTATAGACTTCACTATCTTCTGGTTTTGAATTTAAAATTCTTCCCGTACTATCATGAACAGATACATTTTCAGGTTTTAATCCCTCAACTGCATTTGCAACTATCATAACTATTCCATTGACTTGCTGCTCAGTTAATTTATACCCTCTTTTTAACGTTACAACAACAGATGCTTTAGAAAATTTATATTTTTCAGTTAAAAAATCGCTATTATCAGGAACTGATAAATTTACTTTTGCATCAACAACTCCTTCTAATGTTTCTATAGTTTGAGCTAATTCACTCATCTGAGCTTTTAAATATTTCATTCTTCTTTCTTCACTTGTCATTGTAAGACTGTTGCTATTAAAAGCATCACTCCAAGTAAATTCTTTATTTGGAAAGCCTTCAACTGCCAAATTCATTCTGGCTTTATTAACACTTTCTTTTGGAACCAATATTGTAGTCCCACCATTAGCATCTTTCCAAGGAATATTCATTTCATCTAATTTTGCAGTTATTTGTCCCGCTTCTTCTAAATTCAATCCACTATATATTACTTTATAATCCGGTTTTGCAAAATAAAAAATAGCTAATGATAGAAAAGAAACTAAAAATAAACTTCCTAAACCTATTAAAATTTTTTGTTTTTTATTAAGGGATTGAAAAAATTCATTTAATTGATTTCTTATCTTTTCCAGAGATTCCCCCATTTGTACACCTCATTTCCAACTATAGTAGTGCGTATAGTATACATATACTAGTTTATAGTTGTATTCTCATTATTTCTTTATAAGCATCCATTATTTTATTTTTTACTTCAATAGCAAATTGAAGGGCTATTTCAGCTTTTTGTCCTGCAATCATAACATCATGAATATTGTCTATTTCACCTGAAGCAAGTTTTAAACCCATTTCTTCAGCTTCTTCTTCATATGTATTAATCTTGTTTATTGAATCAAACAAGATTTTTTTAAAATCTATGTTGTCTTTATCCTTGTTGTCTTTTTGTAGTAAATTTGAAATCTTAATATCATTATAATAATTAGAAATCTTCATTTATGAAAGCCTCCCATTAACGACCTATTTCTAATGCTTTCATAGCAATATTCTTTGAACTATTAAGAGCAGTTACATTTGCCTCATAGCCTCTTGAAGCAGATATTAAATTAATCATTTCTGTCACTATATCTACATTTGGCATCAAAACATAGCCTTTTTCATCTGCATCAGGATGTCCGGGATTGTATACCTTTTTAAAAGGTGAATTATCATATGTAATCTTGCTTACTTCTACTCCATTACCTAAATCATAACCGCTTTTAACAGTATTTAATATTTCTGAAAAACTGCTACCTTTTCTTTCTTTGAAAATAGGTATCTGTCTTCTATAAGGTGTACCACTACTAGTTCTTGTAGTATTTGCATTTGCAATATTTTTTGAAATAATATCCATTCTCAATCTTTCAGCAGTAAGTCCAGTAGCACTTATATTTATTGATTTAAAAAAACTCATTTACCTATTTCCTCCCATCAGTTATGCACATTTTTATTCTGTGAAGCTTACCATTTAATTGTTTTATTAATGCATTAAACTTAATTGTATTCTTAGCAAGTTCAGCCATTTCAGTATCTATATTTACATTATTCTCATCTTTTCTAAAACTTGTATTGTATTCAGTCGTAATTTGAATTTCAATATCTTCAATATCATTTTTATTAGAAATGTGTTTAGGATGTGTAGTTTTTAATTTAAAAGAATTGTCATTTAAAAATTCTTTTAAAATTTTTTCAAATTTAACATCTTTTCTTTTATATCCCGGTGTATTGACATTAGCTATATTATTTGAAATCGCTTCATTTCTAAGCCATGCTGCAGATAATGCCTTTTGATAAATAGATATATCTTTAAATGTCTTATCTAACATATTACTACCTCCACCTAAAACAAATTAATGGACAACAAGTATATTTTATTCGACAAAAATGTGATTTTTCCTTCTTTTTTTGTCAATATGGTTTACAAAAAAGCAAAAGGAACTATTTTTCACTTATATTTTACAATATTAGTCAATAAATGTTAAACATTTTTGTTTTATATACATAAAGTCAGGACTTAATTACTATAATTATAAATAATTAAATATGTCTTTTCTACTCTTTTTTAAGCTGTAACTTCTTTATTTTCATATCTTAAGCCAAAGTTTTAAAATTAGATAAAAAAATAGCAACCTTTAAAGGTTGCTATTTTTTTAATTTCTTTAATTCTTCTAAAAGTTTATCATTTAATATCTTAATATGAGTACCTTTCATACCTAATGACCTTGACTCTATTACACCAGCACTTTCAAATTTTCTTAAAGCATTTACAATTACAGACCTAGTAATTCCTACTCTATCTGCAATTTTACTAGCAACAAGCAATCCTTCATTGCCATTTAATTCTTCAAAAATGTGTTCTACAGCTTCAAGTTCTGAATAAGATAATGTACCAATTGCCATTTGTACAATAGCTTTTTTTCTAGCTTCTTCTTCGAATTCTTCACTTTTTGCTCTCAAAATTTCCATACCAACTACTGTAGCCGAATATTCAGCTAAAACTAAATCTTCATCAGTATATTCTTTCTCATGTCTTGCCAAAACCATTGTTCCCAATCTCTGACCACTGCCATTAATAGGTACTATAGTAACTAATTTGTTATAACTTTCTATATCATACTTAAAAATACTTAATAATTCATCTCCTGTTATATTAGATTTAGTTTCAGTAATTTTTAATAATTCTTCATTATATTCTTGCGGAAATCTCTTTTCTTGAGTTTCTTTATCTACAATTATTGGACAATCGGATACATCTGCTAAACTCACACCTAACACTTTACCTTTTTTACTAGCTACATACACATTTGCATCTAATATTTCACTTAAAGTCTTGCAAAGTTCAGGAAAAGATACTGGTGTATTTCCAGATTGCTGAAGTATTTTATTTAGTCTCCTCGTTTTTTCTAAAAGTGAACTCACCATAGTCTGCCTCCTTGTTTTATATTGTTGTTTATAGAAATCTTTATTAACAAATTCAATGTCTTAAACCAGTTTATTATAAGTCTTCCTTAAAATCACAATCTTTATTAAGACATCTTGCTGTTTTTTTATTTTTTGTACTTTTCACAACTAAAATTGATTGACATTTTGGACATCTTTTATCAATAGGTTGTTCCCATGTCATAAATTTACAATCAGGATAGTTGCTACATCCATAAAAAGTTCTGCCTTTTTTAGTCTTTCTAACAATTATATCTCCACCACATATAGGACACTTAACTCCTGTCTTGATTAGTATAGACTTTGTAAAATTACAGTCAGGATAGTTTGAACATGCTAAAAATTTACCAAAGCGACCATGTTTTATTACTAAAGGACTTCCACATTTTTCGCAAATTTCATCTGTCTTTTCTGTAAGGTCAACTTTTTCTATTTCTTTTTCTGCTTTGCTTAAAATTTTGCTAAAAGGTTTATAGAAATCATCAATCAGTTTTATCCAAGATATTTGACCTAATTCCACTTTATCTAACTTTTCCTCTAAATCGGCAGTAAAATCTACATCTACTATATCAGAAAAATATTTTTCTAAAATATCATTTACTAAAAATCCTAAATCAGTAGGTTTTAAATTTTTTCCATCTCTAACTACATATCCTCTGCTCAATATAGTAGATATTGTAGGTGCATAAGTACTTGGTCTGCCTATTCCTTTATCCTCCATTTCTTTCACTAGTGTAGCTTCAGTATACCTTGGAGGAGGTTGTGTAAAATGCTGTTTTGGATTTATATCCTTACAAGTTAAAATTTCATCTTTTTCTACTTTAGGCAAAATATTTTCATTTATTTGAGCATATGAATATACTTTAAGAAAACCATCAAAAACTTGCTCTATTCCTTTAGCTTTAAAAATATATTTACCATTTTTTATTTCGATTGAATATGAATAATAAGTCGAATCAGCCATCTGACTTGCTACAAATCTCTCCCAAATCAATTTATATAAATTATATTGGTCTTTACTCAATGAATCTCTTATAGAATCAGGTGTTCTATAAACAGATGTAGGTCTTATAGCTTCATGAGCATCTTGTGCATCTTTTTTGTTTGTTACTTTACGAGTATATTTAGGAAGATATTTTTTAGAATATTTTTCAACTATATATTCCTCAGCTTCTTTTTTAAAGTCTTCTGAAATCCTTGTAGAGTCAGTTCTTATATATGTTATTAATCCAACCGTTCCCTCATCAGCAATATCAATTCCTTCATATAATTGTTGAGCTATCATCATCGTCTTTTTAGTAGAAAATCCAAACTTGTTAGATGCTTCCTGTTGAAGACTACTAGTCGTAAAAGGATGATAAGGCTTTCTACTTTTTAACTTCTTTGTTACATTTGAAATTACAAATGTATTATTTTTTATTTCATCTATTATTAAATCTACTTCTTCTTTACTGTTTATTTCTATTTTCTGTTTATCTGTACCATAAAATAAAGCTTCAAATTCCTTAGTTTTACTTTCATCACAAAGCGCAACTTCTATAGTCCAATATTCCTTTGGAACAAAGTTATTTATTTCCCTTTCCCTATCACATATAAGTTTAGTAGCTACAGATTGTACCCTACCTGCACTTAACCCCTTTTTGACTTTTCGCCATAAAATTGGACTAATACTATATCCAACCAATCTATCTAATATTCTCCTAGCCTGTTGAGCATCTACTAAAGTCTTTTTTATAGGTCTTGGACTATTAATAGCTTTTTTGATAGCTTTTGAAGTTATTTCATTAAATTCTATCCTGCAGTTTTTATTTTCATCAATTGATAAAATATTAGCTAAATGCCAAGAAATAGCCTCCCCTTCCCTATCAGGGTCTGTAGCCAAATAAATTTTATCTGCTTTTTTGGCTTCTTCTTTTAACTCTTTAATAACTTTACCCTTTCCTCTTATAGTTATATAATTAGGTTTATAGTTATTTTCTATGTCTATACCCATTTTACTCTTAGGCAAATCACGAATATGTCCTATGGAGGCTTTAACTTTATATTTTTTGCCTAAAAATTTACCTATTGTCTTAGCTTTAGCTGGTGATTCAACTATTACAAGTGAATGAGCCATATGCCCACCTCCAAGAAAGGCTTCACAATGTTTGATTATATCAGAAAACTTGAAATATTTCAAAAGAAATATTACTAAACAGCTATAAAAATTTTTCCCGGTAATTCTTCAATTAAACCTTTTAGTTCCAAGATAGTTATTATACTATTTAATTCATTTATATTCAACCGTAAAACAACTGATATTAATTCAATATTTATAGGCTGTTTAATTCTTATTAAATTATATACTTCCTTTTCTTTACAACTTAAATTTAAATCTATATCTATATTATTCTCAAAAAAAATATTTTGTATATTATATTCTTCTAAAATATCTTCAACACATGTAACAATTTTTGCACCTTCTTTTATCAGCTTATTCGTTCCCTTTGAAGTATTTGTCAAAATGTTACCCGGAACTGCAAATACATCTCTTCCTTGTTCTAATGCATGATTAACAGTAATTAAAGAGCCACTTTTAAGTCCTGCTTCAACTACTAATACACCTTTAACTAAACCACTAATTATTCTATTTCTGCGTGGGAAATTGCCAGGCCTCGGCAAAGTTCCAATTGGATACTCAGACAAAACTGCCCCACTGCTTACTATTTTTTTCATTAAATTTATATTCGATTTAGGATAACAAACATCTACACCTGAACCTAAAACCGCAATAGTCCTTCCTCCGCCGTCTAATGCACCTTTGTGAGCAGCAGTATCTATTCCAACAGCTAAACCACTTACAATAGTTATCCCATACTTTACTAATTCTTTTGCAAATTTATATGCTATATTTTTTCCATATGGTGTTGCTTTTCTTGAACCTACTATTGCAATTGCAAATTTATCATCTTCTTTGTAATCTCCAATTACATTTAATACATATGGCGGATCATAAATTTCTTTCAAACTTGATGGATAATTACTGTCATTTAGACAAATACAATTTGCATTTATTTTTTTTACTTTTTCCATATATGCACAAAAAAATTCACTATTTCTTTTATCGATTATTTTCTTTGCCAAAGATTTCTGAATACCGGGCACATTATAAATTTCACTTGATGAAACACTCCAAAGTTTTTGAATATCTCCGAAATAATCAATTAATTTTTTTATAGTTTTATATCCTATACCTTTAATAGAATTTAACCAAATAAGACACTCTCTTTCATTCATAATTTATACCCTACCTATATTTTTTATACCTCCCAGAATTTTTTGTCAAGACTCCTATACTGAATTGCTTCAGCTATATGAACTGTTTTTATTTCTTCAGATTCATCTAAATCTGCAATAGTTCTACTCAATTTTATTATCCTACTATAGGACCTTGCACTCATTTTTAATTTATAAAATGCAGTTTCTAACAATTTATTCTGCTTATATTTCAAATGACAGTATTTTTTTATAAGTTTTGGAGAGAGCTGAGAATTATAATTTATCTTTTCATTTTTATATCTTTCTAACTGTATCAATCTAGCTTTATCTACTTTTTTCTTTATTTCACTAGAATTTTGATTTTTTGTATTTTTTACTAATTCTTGATATTTAACTGGAAAAACTTCCACATGAATATCTATCCTATCTAATAATGGTCCTGAAATTTTCGATAAATACTTTCTAACTTGACTTGGCGAACATTTACATTCATTATAGGGGTCATTATAATATCCGCAAGGACAAGGATTCATACTCGCCACTAATATAAATTTTGATGGATAAGTTATTTTAGCATTTACTCTTGAAATAGTAACTTCTTCATCTTCCATAGGCTGTCTTAATGCTTCTAAAACACTTTTTTGAAATTCAGGAAACTCATCTAAAAATAAAACTCCTAAATGTGCTAAAGAAACATCTCCAGGCTTTGGAATTTTCCCGCCACCTATTAAAGAAACTTTAGAAGCAGTATGATGTGGAGAGACAAAAGGTCTAGATGTAATTAAAGAACAATTATCCGATAAAAGTCCTGCAACACTATATATCTTAGTAACCTCAATTGATTCTTCTATAGTCATATCCGGAAGTATTGTCGGAAATCTCCTTGCAAGCATTGTCTTTCCAGCACCCGGTGGTCCAATTAAAATAATATTATGAGCTCCTGCCGCAGCTATTTGAAAAGCTCTAATCACATTTAACTGTCCAGAAACTTCACTAAAATCTACATCATATCTTTTTTTTACTGATTTTACTTTGATATTATCTTTAAATGGCTTAATATCTATTTCAGATTTTAAAAAGTCAATAACATCTTTTAAGTTGTCAAAACCATAAATATCAGCATCTTCAATTATACTAGTTTCATTAATATTTTGTTTAGGAAGTATAATTTTTTTATACCCTTTTTCTCTAAATGATATGACTATAGGTAGTGCTCCTATTACTTTATTTAATCTTCCATTCAATGACAATTCTCCTATAAAAGCATATTCTTTTAAACTTTTTTCTTCAATTTGACTTGATGCTGCAAGTATTCCAATTGCCATTGGCAAATCGAAATGAGTTCCTTCTTTTTTTGTATTTGCCGGAGATAAATTTATAGTTATTTTTTTTATTGGAAATTGAAATCCAGAATTTTTTAAAGCTGCACGAATTCTCTCTTTAGACTCCCTTACTGCTGTATCTGGTAGACCCACAATAGTAAAAGAAGGCAGTCCATTTGAAATATCTGTTTCTACATTAATAATCTCACCGTCTAGCCCAACTAAATTGCAACTTATGACATTAGATAACAACAAAATATCCTCCTTTAAACAAACTGTACTTGATTTACATAATATAATTATGTAAATCAAGTATTTTAATATAAATATATATTTGGTATATGGTTTATGATATAATTTTTAAAATCTTTTATAATAATTTCTACTGCATCAATTCTAATATTATAATTTTTAATGTTATTTTTATTGAGATAATAAAAAATTGTTTTAGTTATATGATTAATTTTATTTTTAGTTATAGATTCAATAGGTCTGCCAAAGTTTAAACTCTTCCTGGTCTTCACTTCTATAAATATATAAAAGTTATCATTTTTTGCTATTATATCTATTTCTCCAAATTTACATCTAAAATTCTTTTCTACTATCTTATACCCTTTATCTTCAATATACTCAACTGCTAGCTTTTCACCTAAATCACCTAACTCTTTATTTTTCACATTTTTCTTCCTTTCAATATTAAATTCAAAAAAAATAATTCTAATCCTAAAATATTATTTTGACATTATTTTCTATATTCCTTCAAAAATTTATAAACTTTTTGAAAATTTTACAAGATTAAATATTTAAAGCAGCTCTTAGCAAAGTTATAGGTAACAAATAAGAGGAAAAAAATCTTTTTTATTTTTTAAAAAAAGACCTAAAAATAGGTCAGTAAATTAAAATTTATTATTTTTTCATTTTACTGTCTAATTTAGCTATAAAGAGCAAAACTTCAACAACAACCTGATATAACTCGGGTGGAATTTCTTCTCCTAAAGATAAATTATAAAGCTGTTTTGATAATTTTTCATCTTTATAAATTGGAACATTATTTTCTTTTGCTATATTTTTTATCTTTTCAGCTGTAAATCCTTTTCCCTTAGCTATTAAGTGTGGAGCTGAATCTTTATCTATATCATATTTTAAAGCAGTTGCAATAGTTTCTTTTTTTTTTTTCATATTTACACCTTCAAATCCAATTTATTATATTTTGAAACCATTTTGTCAGAAGATATTATATCTATTAATGAATCTTTTTCCTTTACTATAGTATATTTTATATTAACTTTTTTAAAATCTAAATTATAAAGACTGTTAATCAATTCATTTTCATACTTTTTAAAAAAGCTTTCTATTTTATTATTGTTGAGCTTAAAATTTAAATTAATTTCTTTATTATTTATTTCTATCAAAGACTGTACAATATTAAGATTTTTAGTATCTAATGAAATAAATATTTTTGTACTTTTTTTATTGATTTTTTTATTCTTTTTAGCTTCCTTAGAAATATATATTTCTAAAGAATGAATATTTTCATTCACGTTAATTGGTATTTGAATAAATGTCAAATTTTCATTTAATTTATTTAAAAATTTAAAACTTGTTTTTATATCTTCAATTTCTCTTGCTATTATAGTCTTTAAAGTATTATTTTCTTTCTTATTTAAATCATATTCCAATTTTCCAATTTCAAAATATATTTTATTCATTATTTCATTAATTTTAGATTTATCATAAAAAATATTAGGTTTTACAGATTTTATCAATTTAACTAAGTTGCTATATTCTTCTGACTTAATGCCATTTTCTTTTAAAATTTCTATAAATTCTAAAAGCTTATTGGAAATATCTTTTTTACCAACAATAATATCATCTATAAGCTTTATATTCATAAGATTAAATTTTAAACTATTTTTCAACATAAAAACTAATTTATCTTGTGAAATATTATTCATTAACTTTAATAAATCATTTGAATTTAAAAAGTGCAATTTGTTATAACCTTTAAACTTTTTCAACAAACTATGCTCATCATGATTTTCTTTATTTACATCTGCAATATCTTTTTCTGAAAAATTAAGATTATTTACAACTTTTTTAAGAAGCTCTTTTATTTCTATTTTTAAATCACTTTCATCAATAGAAATACCATACTGTTTTAAAATCTCAGCAAGTTTACCATAATATTTTTGTGTAAACTTTATTAATTCAATATTTTCTTTTGTAACCGGTATTTCATTTTTTAATAATTTTTCAATTACTACTTTATCAGTTATTTTATCAGTAAAAAATTTGCGTGTATCATCATCTATACTCTTATTATCCAAATTATAATTAATTTTAATTAAAATTTCATTTTTATCTTCATTTTTTCCTACAACGGTAAATTCAAGTGTTTTGCCAATCTTATAATCATTATTCTTATTTGAAATATTTTTAGCCTGAAAAACAAATTTACCATTTACTTCTATATTAAGCAAATTATCTGAAATTTTTAATATTTTTCCTCTAAATACATCGCCTATATTGATATCTGATATGAATAAAGCTTTTAATACATTTGAAATATTTTCATTAGATATATTTTTATTATTGATAATTCCATTGTAAATGAAATTATATAAATTAATATTCATTTTAATCACCCAGAGATTTTAAAAATGTCTTTCTGTGAAATGGAGTAATGCCAAATTCTTTTATTGCTTTATAATGTTCTTTAGTTCCATATCCTTTATGATTTTTAAATCCATATCCCGGATACTTCTTTTCATATTCGATTACTATCCTGTCTCTCGTAACTTTTGCAACAATAGATGCAGCAGCTATTGATATGCTTAAACTATCTCCCTTAACTATTTCTTTCTGTTTAATATTTATATCGGTCAATTTCAATGCATCTATTAATAAAAAATCCGGTTTGTTTTTTAGTGATAATACTGCTTTTTTCATTGCCAGTTTGGTAGCATTGAAAATATTTATTTTATCTATGATTTCATTGTCTACTATTCCTATACCTACATCTATCGCCACTTCATTTATAATATCATACAGTTTATATCTCTTTTTTTCTGGAATTTTTTTTGAATCATTTATTCCAAATATCAACTTATCTTTAGGCAAAATAACAGCAGCTGCTACAACTGGACCAGCTAAAGGCCCTCTACCTGCTTCATCTATACCTGCTATTAAATTATAATTTTGATTATAAAGCTCATTTTCAATCTTACACATTTTTAAAATTCTTTCTCTTTCTCCAATAAACTTACTATACTCTCTTTCAATTTTATCTGCAAATTTTTTTATAGTTTTTCTATTATCATCTTTTAAAATAGTTATATACTTTAATTTTTCTTCTATGCTTAATTTTTGTAAAAAATTTCCAACTTCATGTGCTGACATATTTTTTAAATCCATAATTTCATTCCTTTCAATATAATTTGATACATAATAACTAAATTATAACAAAAAAATTAGTGCTTATTCAGCACTATTATTAATATCTTCAGGAGTTTCTAATGTAATTTTTCCTAGCTTACCCTTTCTAAAATCGTCCAAAACTATATTGGCAATTCTAGTATAATCAATTATACCTCCTGCACTTATACAACCTCTATTTCGACCTATATCTTCCATAATCTCTAATGCTTCTTTATTTAAATTATCCAGATTATATCTTTCTTTTAAATTATTTGGATATTTTTCTAATAAAGTTTTTATAAGTTCCAAACACAATTCATCTATGTCTAATATTTCATCTCTTATAGAACCAGTAAATGCCAAATTTAATCCTACTTTTTCATCATCAAATTTAGGCCATAATATACCGGGAGTATCAAAGAGTTCTATATCTTTTCTTATTCTTATCCACTGTTTTCCCCTTGTAACACCGGGTTTATTTCCCGTCTTTGCAGATTTTTTACCTACTAATTTATTTATCAAAGATGATTTTCCAACATTAGGAATTCCAACTATCATTACTCTTATAGGTCTAAGCTTACGACCTTTTTTCTTTAAGATTTCTATTTTATCTTTAGCAGCATTTTTTATGGCATTTAATAAATTATTCATTCCTTCTCCACTTAATGCATTAAAAGGTATTGCATTAATTCCTAATTTTGAATAATAATCTAACCATTTTTTTAATATTTTAGGGTCAGATAAATCATATTTATTCAATACAACTATTTTAGGCTTATTACTTATGATTTTATCGATTTCTGGATTTTTACTGCTGATTGGAATTCTTGCATCATACAGCTCAATAACTACATCAACTAATTTTAAATTATTTTTTATCAGTTCTTTAGTTTTTTTCATATGTCCGGGATACCAATTAATATTCATAATATATCACCACTTTACTAAAAATAAAATTTAAAAATCAAAGAATAATAAAGGGACTGTCACTCAACAGTCCCCGCATATTTTTTATATTAACCCATAATTTTTTCTTTAACTTTAGCAGCTTTTCCAACTCTATGTCTTAAGTAATTTAACTTAGCTCTTCTTACTTTACCTCTTCTAACAACTTCTATTTTTTCTATTTTTGGTGAATGTACTGGAATAGTCTTTTCAACACCTACTCCATATGAAATCTTTCTAACTGTAAAAGTTTCTCTTATACCACCATTTTGTCTTTTAAGTACAACACCTTCAAAAACCTGAATTCTTTCTCTTTTACCTTCTTTAACTTTTAAATGAACTCTTACAGTATCTCCTACATTAAATTCAGGTAAATCATTTCTTAACTGTTCTTGTTCTAAAGCTTTGATTATTTCCATATTTCTTACCTCCCTCCATCATAGACGTTCATGTTAAACATATTAACAGAGGACCGCCCGTAGTGCCACAAGTAATTATATCATAGAGCAATTTATATTACAATACCTTAATTTAAAATTTAGTTAATTATTATTCATTAATATTTCATTAATAATGTTTTTAAACTTTTCTCGTTCCTTCTGAGTAAATTTATTATTTTTTAAAAATTTTTCTATTAAATCAGGTCTTCTTTTTATAGTTAATTCAATTGACTTTTTCAATCTCCATTCTTCTATAAGTTTATGATTACCTGATAGAAGAACTTTAGGAACTTTCATTCCATTATAATCAGCTGGTCTAGTATAATGGGGATATTCCAAAAGCCCCGAATAAAAACTTTCATCTTTAAAAGAATTTTCATTATTTAATACGCCCGGTATTAACCTTGCTACAGTATCTATAACTACCATTGTAGGAAGTTCTCCACCAGTTAAAACATAATCTCCTATAGATATTTCATCTGTAACCCAATAATCAATAATTCTCTGATCAATACCTTCATAATGTCCACAAATAAAAATTAAATTTTCTTCTTTAGATAAGGATAGTGCCATTTCTTGATTGAACGTTTTTCCCTTTGGAGTCAAATATATTATTTTATACTTTTTCTTTTCTTTAGTTATAGATTTTAATGCATCAAAAATAGGCTGGTTCATAAGAACCATACCAGAACCTCCACCGTATGGATAATCGTCTACTCTCTTATGTTTATCTGATGAATATTCTCTAAAATTTATTACATTTAATTTTATAATCCCATTTTTAATTGCTCTTCCAATTATACTCTGATTTAAAACATTAGTAAACATTTCCGGAAAGAGCGTTAGTATATCTATTTTCATTCTAACATACCCTCTATCAAATGAACTATAATACTTTTATTTTTAATGTCAATTTTTTTAATAAATTCCTCAACAGCTGGAATCATTACTTTCTTAGTTTTTTCTCTATCTTCTTCATCTAATCTTTCTACAACATAAATATCTTGAGCAGTATTTTGTATTACATCTATTAATTTGCCTATTAAATTATTATCTTCATCATACACATTACAGCCTACTAAATCAAAAATATAATAAGTATCTTCAGGTAGCTTTCTAAGCTGACTTTCATCTATATATATATATTTATTTTTATACTTTTCTACGTCATTTATATTATTTAATCCTTTAAATTTAATTATTGCCAATTCTTTTTTATATCTTACATTTTCAATTTCAAATTTATCATCTATACCTTCTATATAAATATATTCTAATTCTTCATAACGCTCCTTATAGTCTGTAAGTGGATATATTCTGACATCTCCTTTTATCCCCTGAGTATTTACTATTTTACCAATTACTATCTTTTTCCCCACTCTATCACCCTCTCTAATATTTAATGTTTAAAATATAAAAGGATTAGGAGTCCCTAATCCTTTTATACCTATTGAATTATTTCAACAACAACTCTTTTATTTTCTCTTGTAGCAGCGGCTTTAACTACAGTTCTAATTGCTTTTGCAATTCTGCCCTGCTTACCAATAACTTTGCCCATATCTTCTGGGGCAACTTTTAACTCTACTATTACTGATTGAGTTCCTTCAATTTCATTTACCTGTACTTCTTCGGGATGATCAACTAAAGCTTGTGCTATTATCTTTACCAATTCTCCCATTTTAATAAACACCCCCTAGAAGCTAATTATGCCTTTTTAGCTTCTTCAAACTTTTCTAAAATACCATGTTTTTTGAATAAATCTTTTATAGTATCAGTAGGCTGAGCACCATTTTTCAGCCACTTAATAGCCTTTTCAGCATCTATTTTAACTTCAACAGGTTCAGAAACAGGATTATAATAACCTATTTCCTCAATAAATCTACCATCTCTTGGTGAACGTGAGTCTGCAACTACTATTCTGTAAAAAGGCTTCTTTTTAGCTCCCATTCTTCTTAATCTGATTTTTACTGCCACTTGATTCACCTCCTTTAAATACATAAAATATATAAAAATTTATCTAAAAGAACGGTATTTTAAATCTCCCGCCCTTTTTTAACCCTTTTTCCATATCAGAAAATTGCTTCATCATTTTCTTCGTCTGTTCAAACTGCTTTAACAATTTATTTACTTCTTGAACGCTAGTTCCACTTCCTTTAGCAATTCTCTTTCTTCGACTAGCTTTTATTATTGAAGGATTTCTTCTTTCTTCAGGCGTCATTGACTGAATTATAGCTTCAATCCTTACAAGTTCTTTATCATCTATTTGTAAATTTTTAAGCTGTTTATTACTTACTCCTGGAAGCATTTCAATCAATTGACTAAGCGGTCCCATATTCTTCATCTGTTCAAGCTGTTCTAAAAAATCTTCCAAATTAAATTCTTGAGTTCTAATTTTTTTCTCTAAATTTTTTAATTTCTTTTCATCTAAACTAGCTTGAGCTTTTTCTATTAGACTGAGAATATCTCCCATTCCAAGTATCCTAGATGCCATACGATCTGGATAAAATGGTTCTAAATCGCTAAGTTTTTCACCTACACCAATATATTTTATAGGCTTATCAGTAACAGCTCTAACAGATAATGCTGCCCCACCTCGTGTATCTCCATCCAACTTCGTAAGTATAACTCCATCTATTCCAAGCTGCGAATTAAAAGTTTCTGCAACATTAACTGCATCTTGACCTGTCATAGCGTCAACAACTAATAGTATCTCATGAGGATTTACTTCAGATTTAATATTTTTTAATTCATCCATTAATTTTTCATCTATATGAAGTCTTCCTGCAGTATCTATTATAACCACATCATTGCCATATTTTTTTGCATGTTCTATACCTGCTTTTGCAATGTTTACTGGATTAACTTTATCTCCCATAGAAAAAACAGGTATATCGAGTTTTTCTCCAACTACATGAAGCTGTTTTATAGCTGCTGGTCTGTAAACATCACAGGCTACTAATAGAGGTCTTTTGCCCATCTTTTTAAGCAATCCACCTAACTTACCTCCAGTAGTAGTTTTACCAGCACCTTGAAGTCCAACTAACATGATTATAGTAGGAGGTTTTGACGCAAAATTTATTTTGCTTTGAGTAGTTCCCATCAAATTAGTTAATTCTTCATTTACAATTTTTATAACTTGCTGTCCCGGAGTAAGACTCTCCAATACTTCATGTCCTATCGAACGCTGTGTGATTTTATTGATAAAATTTTTAACAACTTTGTAGTTTACATCAGCCTCAAGCAATGCAAGTTTAACTTCACGCATTGCAGCTTTAACATCTTTTTCAGATAACTTCCCTTTCCCTTTAAGTTTTTTAAAAGTATTTTGAAGCTTTTCGGCAAGCCCTTCAAAAATCATTTTTTTACCTCCCAAAGAGTTCTTCTATGAACTCTCCTCCAATATTTCTAAAGTCATTTTCTTTAAATCATTTATCTTCTCTAAAACATAATTTCTATCGAAATTTTTATCTATATCTTCAATCAGATAATCTATATTTACTAAAAGCTCATTAATTTTACATCTTGTCTTTAAAAATTTATTTAAAAGTCCTAACTTTCCTTCATATTCTTCTAATAGCTTTTCCGTTCTCTTTAAAGTATCATATACAGCTTGTCTGCTTATCCCCAGATTTTCAGAAATTTCTCCCAAAGACAAGTCATGTATATAATACAACTTTAAAATTTCCTGTTGCTTTCTTGTCAATAACTGTCCATAAAATATAAATAAATTTCCCAATCTAATTTTCTTTTCAATCATTATTTACACTTCCCAAGCACCTGTAAAGGTTTTAAACTTTACAGATGTATTTTATACTACTATTTTATTATTGTCAATAGTATTTATTAATTTTCACTTAATAATGCTTCAATAAATTCTTCTGGTTCAAAAGGTTGTAAATCCTCTTTACCTTCTCCAATACCTATAAGTTTTACAGGAACATCCAATTCTGACGTAATACCTAAAATAACTCCTCCTTTTGCAGTACCATCAAGTTTTGTTAGTACAATCCCCGTTATATTTGCAGCTTCTTTAAAAGTCTTAGCTTGTTGTATAGCGTTTTGACCTGTTGTAGCATCTAAAACTAATAAAACTTCTCTTTTGGCTTCGGGATACTCCCTATCTATTATTTTAAATATTTTTGACAATTCATTCATTAAATTCTTCTTATTATGAAGTCTACCAGCTGTATCGCATATTAACACATCTATTTTTCTCGCTTTAGCAGCTTGTATTGCATCAAAAACTACTGCTCCCGGGTCAGAACCTTCACTCTGATGAACTACATTAACTCCTATTCTTTCGCCCCAAACTTTAAGCTGGTCTATTGCAGCAGCTCTAAAAGTATCCCCTGCAGCAAGCAAAACTTTTTTTCCTTGACTTTTTAAATTATATGCTATTTTGCCAATAGAAGTAGTCTTTCCAACTCCATTTACACCTATTACAAGAATAATAGCTGGAGATGGAGAAATATTCAAACTACTGTCTTTAGATGTAGTAAGAAATTCTATCATTACTTCCTTCAATACTTCTTTTACTTCACTAGTTTCTGAAATTTTTCTGTCATTTATTTTTTCTCTTAATTTATCCATTATTTTAAGTGTAGTATCCATACCTACATCTGACATAATAAGTATTTCTTCCAATTCTTCTAAAAATTCTTCATCTATTTTTTTATATGATTTCAATAAAGTATCTATCTTTTCAGTAATTCCCTGTCTAGTCTTTAATAATCCCTTCTTCAATCTACTGAAAAAAGATAGTTTGTTATTTTCTTTTTGAGATTCTTCATTTGCATCTTCTACATCTTCTGTATGTTCAACTGTTTTATCTAGTGCTACTTCTTCTTTTATATTTTCTTTTTCATATACAGGAGTATTATCAGTATCTACATTTGAATTTTCTAATATTTCCTCTTGCTCTTCCAAAATAATATCATTTTCAACAATATTATCTTCTGTTAAATTATTATTTTCTTTTGAATCATTATTTTTTATAAATTTTTTCAAAAATTTCTTTAACATATTTTTATACCTCCATTTAACTTGCTTTTTCAGTTAATTTTACAGAAACTACTTTAGAAACACCATATTCTTGCATAGTTACACCGTATAAATAATCTATTATTTCCATAGTTCCCTTTCTATGAGTTATAATTATAAACTGAGAATTTTTAGAAAACTCCTTTAAAAAGTCAGCAAATCTATATATATTAGCATCATCTAAAGCAGCTTCTATTTCATCTAATATACAAAATGGCGTTGGTTTTGTCTTTAATATGGAAAATAAGAGAGCTATAGCTGTTAGTGCCTTTTCTCCACCAGATAACAAATTTAAATTTTGCAATTTTTTACCCGGTGGCTGAGCAATTATTTCTATATTGCTTTCTAAAACATTGGATTTATCTTCCAAAATCAATTTAGCCCTTCCGCCATTAAACAACTTATTGAAAATAATGCTAAAACTTTCATTTATTTTATTAAAACTATCTAAAAACTGTTTATTCATAGTACTTTCTAACTCTACTATGACTTTATTTAAAGATTCTTTTGCTTTTATAAGGTCTTCTTTTTGATTTTTTAAAAAATCGTACCTTTCTATCAATTCTTCATATTCTTTAATAGAATTAATATTTACTTGACCGAGTCCTTTAATTTCACCTTTTATATACTTTATCTTTTCTAATATATCAGAATAGTCCTCAATTTCTTTCTTGTATTTAATAGCATCAGTCAAACTCAATTCATATTTTTCCCAAATTTTTTTTACAATTGAATCTCTTTGTAATTCAAACCTAGTCTTTCTTACCTCTATTTTATGCAGACTTTCTTTTAGTTCATTGATAGCCTTATTTATAGATTTTATTTCATCAACTAAAATTTTATTTTCCTTTAATAAATCAGTTTTTTCACTGTCATATTTATTGATATTATACTCTAATTGCTTAAATAAAACATTATTATCATTAATTAACAACTCTATCTCTTTGAGCTTAGCAGAATAATCTTTTTTACTTTTTTCTAAACAAGTAAGTTCTTCTTTTCTACTTAACTTATCATCATCACAAGTCTTAATAGAATTATTTATTCTGTTAATTTCAGCAATAATATTTTCCTTCTTTTCATTTAAAGAAGCTAAAGTAACTTTTAAAGTAGTAATTTTTTCTTTAACATTTTCTAAGTCTCTATGACTTTTAGATATACATTCTAATTTTTTATTTATATCATTTTGCAATTTTAAATTTTGTTTTTCTAAGACTTCTATATTATGCCTTTTTTTCTCAATTGACATCTCTATATCTTTTAAATCACTACTTAATTCATCGTATTCACTTTTTAAATTTGATTTGTTTGATTTGATATTATTTAATTCATTTTTTAAATAAGTATATGAATTTTCTTTTTTAAATAATAACATCTTTAATCTTTCAATTTCTTCATGATTTAAATTTATTTTTTTCTCTAACTTTTCTAATTCAATTTTATAAGTACTTATTTTTTCACTATAAGAATTTATTGTATTTGACAATTTTTCAATTTCATCATTTAAATCTTCTATTTTTCTCTTTCGAATAAATACATTTATTCCCTTTGCTTTATAACTTCCACCCGTAATAGTTCCACTAGGATTGATAACATCTCCATCAACTGTTACTATTTTATATGTTTTTATAATTTTAGATATTTCTATTGCAGTATCAATATTATCTACTATAATAACTTTTCCCAATAAATACTCAAACAATCTTTCATATTTCTTATCAAAATTTATAAGCTCATTAGCTCTACCTATTACACCCGATAATTTTTTAAAATTTAAAACTTTATCACCTTTATTGTTTTTTATATAAATATTTGATAAAGGAAGAAAAGTAACTCTACCAATACTATTTTCTTTTAAATATTTTATTACACGTTTTGCTTCTTCCTGTTTATTACAAACAATATACTGCATTGAATATCCAAGTGCAACTTCCATTGCAATTTCTAATCCTCTTGGAATAGTCATGAGTTCTGCTACAACGCCATGGATTCCATTCCCTATATTGCTTTTTTTACATATTTCCAATGTCTTTTTTACACTGCTATTAAAACCTTCATAAGATTTGTCCATCTCTTCAAGTAATTTTTTTTCAGATATACACTTATTTAAACTATTTTTTTTCTCTTCAAAAGATACTAATAAATTATTGTACTTATTCAAAAGCTCATCTCTTCTATTTTGAAAATCATTTTTTTTATCCTGTTTTTGAAGTATAGATTTATTTATATTTTTTAATTCTTCATCTAATGTTTGTATATCAAAATTTAAAGAATCTTCTCTTTCCTTTAATTCCCTATTATCTTCCTGTATTTTTCTAATTCTCTTTAAAATACTTTCCTTAATAGAACTCATACTGCTTATTTCACTTTTAGTAGAAGAAATTTTATTCAATATTTCTATAACTTCACTCTTTAAATTTTCAATAAACAGCTCATCTTCATTTAAAGATGAAGTAGAAGATTTATATTTTTCTGTTTCAAGTTTCAAATTTTCCGTACTTTCTCTTATATTTTTTTCTAAATTTTCTCTTTCATTTAATAAATTTTCTAGCTGCTTATTTAATACATTTTTTTGCAACTCTAGCTCATTTATTTCTTTAGAAATCCTTATAACATTGTTTTCTGTATTTTGAATTTTTTCATTGTATAAAATTTTATCGCCTTCTAATTTTTTTATTGTGCTGGATATTTCAAAATAATTACTCTTCATCTTTTTTATTTCATTTTCTATATTGTCTATCATCAGCTGTATTTTTTCTTGTTTTTCTATAAGATTTTTTCTATTTTTTAAATAATTATTTAATTGATTTTCAACTATATTTAATTGTTTTTGTTCAGCCTTTAATTTGTTTTCTGTTTGTTCTATTTCATTCAAAAATAAGTTAAGCTCTAAATCCTTAAGTTTTTCACTTAATTCTAAATACTTTTTTGCTTTCTCACTTTGCTGTTTTAAAGGTTTTACCCTAGACTCTAATTCTCCAATAATGTCATTTATTCTCACTATATTTTGGTATGTATTCTCAAGTTTTTTTTCAGCTTCAGCTTTTCTCGCTTTATATTTTACAATTCCTGCAGCTTCTTCAAATATTTGTCTTCTATCTTCTGTCTTACTGCTTAGTATGCTGTCTATTTGCCCTTGTCCAATAAGAGAATAACCATCTATTCCTATACCTGTATCCATCAATAATTCCTTTATATCTTTTAATCTGCAAGGTGTTTTATTTATTAAATATTCACTTTCTCCAGAGCGATAAATCCTTCTAGTTATCGTTACCTCTGAATAATCTATAGGAAGTAACTTATCACTATTATCAAAAGATAATGATACCTCAGCCATTCCTAAAGGTCTTCTATGGCTTGTACCATTAAATATTACATCTTCCATTTTACTGCCTCTTAATGTCTTTGCACTTTGTTCTCCCAAAACCCATCTTACCGCATCTATAATATTGCTTTTGCCGCTTCCATTTGGTCCCACTATTCCAGTTATACCTTTTTTAAAATCAATTTCTATTTTATCTGCAAAGGATTTAAATCCGTAAATTTCAAGTTTTTTAAGGTACAATTCCTACACCTCTTTTTAAATCTGTTATGTCATATAATTTTCACATTTTAAACTATTGTATCTATGTATAAATGCACTCTAACATTTTATCATAATTTACTTAATAATATCAAAATTTATCAGTATTACTGAAATTTTATAGTAAATGTATCATTGTTGTTTAAACTTAACTTTATAATATCTTTTAAAATAGAATTATCTTCTTTTATTTTTATAGAACCAATGTTGAATTTTTCTTTAATATAATTAATATTCTCTTTTTTATTTCCTACTACAAAAGATATATTCTTTGAATTCACTATAAATATTAATTCTCGTACTTTTTTTTCATATTTGGATAATACATCAACAATTTTATCTCTAATTAATGAAGATATAACTAATTGTCTAAAAGAAGGATGAAATGGTCCTGCTACAACATCTTTTCCTTCCATAATATTATCAGTTGGCTGAAGTCCCATTCTTATTACTTTTATATTATTTTTACTAAATATTTTATATAATTCTTTACATATTTCAACTGCTTCATTTAAAGTAAGAGGATTATATATTCCTTTAAGATACATCTTTTCAAGATTAGTACCTTTTATTACTAAAGTAGGATAAATTCTAACAAAATTTGGATTACATGAAACAATTCTATTTGCAGTTTTAACAGATTTTTGAATATTATCACCCGGTAGACCTATCATCATCTGCAAGCCAAGTTTAAAATCAAATTTTTTTATAAGCTTTGAAGCGGCTATTACATCTTCAGCAGAATGTCCTCTAAAACTCTGCTTTAAAACATCATTATCTAAAGACTGAACACCTAATTCAATTATCGAAACATTAAATTTCTTTAGATTTTCAAGTATTTTTTCATCAATATAATCCGGTCTGGTAGAAAGTCTTATATCTTTTATTACTCCTCTTTTATACCATTTATCTGCAGCACTTAGAAGCTCCCTTTGTTTTTCAATATTTATTCCAGTAAAACTGCCACCAAAAAACGCTACTTCAATATGTTTATCATAGGAAACACCAATAGTTCTTATATGATTTTCTATAATATTTTCAACATCTCTATATGATATTGTCGTATCTACTCCAGTAATTTTTCTCTGATTGCAAAATACACAATCAAAAGGACATCCTTCATGCGGTACAAATATCGGAATAATATAATGTTTTTTACTCAATGTCCAACACACCTTTTAGAGCCATTTTAGCTGCACTTTGTTCTGATTCTTTTTTACTTTTTCCGCTACCATAACCTATTATTTCATCATTCTTTTTAACTTGCGTATAAAAAATTTTATTATGATCAGGTCCTTTTTCTTTAACTACTTCATAAGTAATTTTAATATTATTTTCATTTTGAAGTATTTCTTGAAGTTTTGTCTTATAATCTATAAATATTTTCCCATTTACAGCATCTTCTATTACTTTAGACATTTGTTTCAATACAAAATCTCTTGCCTTTTCGAGCCCCCCATCTAAATATATAGCTCCTATCACAGCTTCAAAAGCATCTGCTAAAATAGATGTTCTATCTTTTCCACCTGTACTTTTTTCCCCTTTTCCAAGTAGTAAAAAATCTCCTAATTTAATATCTCTAGCACAATCTGATAAAGTAGGTTCACAAACTATTTTTGCTCTTGTTTTAGTTAAATCCCCTTCAGGCAAATTAGGATATTTTCTAAACAAATAATCACTAATTATAATACTAAGTACTGCATCACCAAGAAATTCAAGCCTTTCATTATATTTATAATTCTTTTTCTTTTTTTCATTTGCATATGAACTATGTGTCAATGCTTCTAATAACAGCTCTTTATCTTTAAAAGTATAATTTATAACTGTTTCAAATTTTAAAATATCAATATTATTATCCACAATCAATCCTCCTAACGAAAAGACTTTTGGGATACATTTTACAAAAGAGCAAAAAATATTCCAAATGCCTTTTTAAAGTCTATTTATATTCTATACTTTTTTAAAAAGAAATAAAAGAAAAAAATAAAAGTAAGCCATTAAACAGGCTCACTTTTATTTTGTATACTTTTTAAATATTAAAGTTGCATTATGCCCACCAAATCCTAATGAATTAGATAATGCATAATTAACAGTTCTTTCTATTCCCTTATTAGGTACATAATCTAAATCTAATTCTGGGTCTGGATTTGTTAAATTAATTGTTGGCGGAATAAAACTATTTTCTATAGCCAACAAACAAGCTATAGCTTCTATTGAACCTGCAGCACCCAACAAATGACCTGTCATTGATTTAGTAGAACTTACAGATAGCTCATAAGCATGTTTCTCAAAGACACTTTTTATAGCCATTGTTTCAAATTTATCATTATATGGAGTAGATGTTCCATGAGCATTTATATAATCAATATCTTCTGGATTTATTTCTGCATCTTCTAGAGCTAAACGCATTGCTCTTGCAGCCCCTTCTCCTTCAGGTGCAGGTGCTGTTATATGATAAGCATCAGCAGACATTCCAAATCCAACTACTTCTCCATATATTCTTGCACCACGATTTAATGCATGTTCTAATTCTTCCATTATTATTATACCTGAACCTTCTCCCATTACAAAACCATCTCTTTCTCTATCGAAAGGTCTACTTGCAGTTTTAGGGTCATCATTTCTTGTTGATAATGCCTTCATACTACAAAAACCTGCCATAGCTAAAGGTGTTATTGCTGCTTCAGCACCACCAGCTATCATTATATCCGCATCGCCTCTTTGAATTATTTTAAATGCATCTCCAATAGCATGAGTTGATGATGCACAAGCTGTAACAATTGTAGCATTTGGTCCTTTAGCTCCAAAATGCATTGATATGTAACCTGCTCCAATGTTTGAAATCATCATTGGAACAAAAAATGGGCTAACTCTTCGTGGTCCTTTTTTTAATAATTTTTGATGTTCTTTTTCAAGAGTTTCTATTCCTCCAACTCCAGAACCTAATACAACACCAAATCTATCTCTATTTATTTTATCTAAATCAATTTTAGAATCTTCAACAGCCATTTTAGATGCTGCAATAGCAAATTGAGTAAATCTATCCATTCTTTTAGCTTCTTTTTTATCTATATAATCATGTGGGTCAAAATCTTTTACTTCTGCGGCAATTTGTGCTGATAATTCAGAAGCATCAAATCTCGTTATTTTATCTACTCCATTTACACCATTTTTTAGAGATTCCCAATAATTTTCTTTTCCATTTCCAATTGGTGAAATTACACCAATTCCTGTAACAACTACTCTTTTTCTACTCAATTTAATTCCTCCTATACGATTTAATTAATCTTAAAGTTACATCACCATTCCACCGTCAACGTTTATAACTTGACCTGTTATATAATTTGCTTCTTCAGATGCAAGGAAAGCAACAACATTTGCAACATCTTCTGGTTTTCCAAATCTTGCAATAGGAATATTTTTCTTGTAGTTTTCAATAACATCAGCAGGAAGTTTATCTGTCATTTCAGTTTCAATAAAACCGGGTGCAACAGCATTCACAGTAATTCCTCTTGCTGCTAGTTCTTTTGCAGCTGACTTTGTAAATCCTATTACTCCTGCTTTTGATGCAGAATAATTTGCCTGTCCTGCATTCCCTATAATGCCAACTACTGACGCAACATTAATTATTTTACCTGACCTTTGCTTCATCATTTTTTTTCCAACTAATTTCGTACATAAATATGTACCTTTAAGATTAATATTTATTACCTTATCCCAATCTTCATCTTTCATTCTAATTAAAAGACCATCTCTAGTAATTCCTGCATTGTTTACTAAAATATCTATACTTTCAAAATTTTTGCTAACTTCTTTTACTAAATTTGCTACATCATCAGGATTTGAAACATCAGCTTTAATTGCAATAGCCTTTCTTCCCATACTTTTTATTTTTTCAACAACTTCTTGAGCTTTTTCAAAATTACTAGTATAATTCACTACTATATCTGCACCTTTTTCTGCTAGTTTTAAAGCTATAGCTTTTCCTATACCTCTTGACCCACCAGTTACAATAGCTGTTTTACCAGATAAATTCATCAATACTATTACCCCCAATTAACATTTAATTTATTTTGTTAAAGATTTTATAGTCTTTTCTAAAGAAGCTATATCTTCTACATTTAAAATAGTAACTTTTTTTGAAATTCTTTTAATAAATCCAGATAGAGCTTTCCCCGGTCCAGCTTCTATAAAAGTATCTACTCCATCTTCTATCATTTTCTTTACTGAATCTTCCCAAAGTACAGGACTGCTAACTTGTCTAATAAGTAATTCCTTTACACTTTCAATAGATTTATAATAATCTGCTGTTACATTAGCAACAACCGGAATATTAAAGTTTGATAACTCTATATTATCTAATTCTTTAGCTAGTTTTTCACCTGCACCTTTTAACATGCTTGAATGAAAAGGTGCAGATACATTCAAGATTACAGCTTTTTTCGCTCCTAATTCCTTTCCTATTTCAACTGCTCTTTCAACAGCTTTCACTTCCCCAGAAATAACTATTTGAACTGGAGAATTGAAATTGGCAGGTTCAACTATACCAACTTCTGAAGCCTTCTCACATGCCTCTAAAACTTTTTCTCTTTCAAGTCCTATAAAAGCTGCCATTGTACCTACTCCTATAGGTACTTCTTCCTGCATATACTTACCTCTCAATTTTACCACTCTTACTGCATCTTTAAAATCTATTACTCCTGCTGCAACGAGAGCTGAATATTCTCCTAAACTTAATCCAGCAACTACATCTGGAAAAATTCCCTTTTCTTTTAAAACTTCATATACAGCTATACTAGCTGTTAATATTGCAGGTTGAGTATTTTCTGTCTTTTTAAGTTCTTCTTCTGGACCTTCAAAACACAACTTTTTCATATCATAGCCAATGGCACTTGAAGCTTTTTCAAAAATTTTATCTGCTACTTCAAAATTATCAACTAATTCTCTACCCATTCCAACATATTGTGCTCCCTGTCCGGGAAAGACAAAAGCTATTTTACCCATGATTTCCCCTCCTAATATTACCATTTTACTACACAAGAACCCCAAGTTAATCCTGCACCAAAACCAACTAATACTACTATATCATTTTCTCTGATTTTATTTTGCTTTACTGCTTCATCTAAAGCTACAGGAATAGAAGCTGCAGACATATTTCCATATTTGTCTAAATTTACATAAACTTTATCCATTGAAAGTTTTAGCCTCTTTGCTGCTGATAAGATTATTCTGATATTTGCTTGATGTGGTACTAAATAATCTACATCTTCTACATTTAGATTGCAGAGTTTCAATGCTTCTTTTGATGCATCTCCCATAATCCTTACTGCAAATTTAAAAACTTCACTTCCATCCATTTTTATATAGTGAAGATTTTGTTTTACAGTTTCAATAGATGCCGGCATTCTTGAACCTCCAGCAGGCTGTGTTAGGAATTTTCCTTTTTCACCATCAGCACCTAAATATGTAGATAAAATTCCTCTACCTTCTTCTACCGGACCTAAAACTACTGCACCTGCTCCATCACCAAATAAAACGCAAGTATTTCTGTCATTCCAATCCATAATTTTAGATAATGTTTCAGCACCAATCACTAAAACATATTTATACACCCCAGTAGCTATAAATTGCTTGCCAACTGTCATTCCATATAAGAAACCTGAACATCCTGCTTCTAAATCAAATGCAGCTGCATTTGCTGCTCCTAAATTGCTTTGAACAATACAAGCAGTCGAAGGAAATGCCATATCAGGAGTAACTGTCGCAACAATTATTAAATCTAAATCTTCCGGCTTAATATTTGCCATTTCAAGTGCTTTTCTTGCAGCCATCGTTGCTAAATCTGATGTAGCAGTAGAATCATCAGCTATACGTCTAGTATGAATACCTGTTCTAGACACTATCCAATCATTAGATGTATCTACCATCTTTTCTAAATCAAAATTTGTAATTTCTTTTTCCGGAAGATAACTACCAGTACCTAAAATCCCTACACTTTGCAAAACATTATTCAAATTTATCAACTCCCATTCTACTAATCATTTCTTCAATATTTTCTATTACTTTATTTTCTGCAAAAATCTCTCCATATTTAATTGCATTTTTTATTGCTTTAGAATTTGAACTTCCATGAGCTTTTACTACAGCACCTTTAATTCCCAATAATGGTGCTCCACCATATTCAGTATAATCAAGCTTTGATTTGAAATTTTTAAAAACATCTTTCAATACAAATGCTGCCAGCTTTTTTACAATACCATTCATTAACTGCTGTTTTAGCATTACAGCCATATTTTTTGCTACACCTTCTGTCAATTTTAATACTATATTTCCTGTAAAGCCATCACAAACTATAACATCAACTAATCCTTCAGGCAAATTTCTCGCTTCAACATTTCCAATAAAATTGAGATTTGAATCTTCAAGAAGTGAAAATGCCTCATTAATTAATTTATTGCCTTTACCTTTTTCAATTCCTATATTAATTAATCCTATTTTGGGTTTTTCAATTTTCAAAACTTTTTCAGCATAAATTAATCCCATTACTGCAAACTCTAGAAGATTATGCGGTTTACAATCTGAATTTGCTCCAGCGTCAACAAGAAGTGAAAAACCCTTTTTAGTAGGATATATAGGTGCTAAAGCAGGTCTATCAATACCTTTTATTCTTCCAACTCTCATTAGACTGCCAACTAATAAAGCACCTGTATTCCCTGCTGAAATAAAACAATCTGCTTCTCTTTTTTTTACTAAGTCAAGTCCAACAATCATGGAAGAATTCTTTTTTCTCTTTACTGCTTGAACAGGTTTGTCTTCATTAGTTATTATTTCATCTGCATTAACTATTTCAATGTTCTTAAAATTATTTGTATACTTAGCTATTTCTTTTTTTATCACTTTTTCTTGTCCAACTAATATCAAACTTGAATTTATTTCCTTTAGAGCTTGTATACTGCCTTTAATAATTTCAGTAGGGGCATTATCTCCTCCCATAATATCAACTGCAATTTTCATTTTTTCACCTCAAATTATATGGATACCAATATAAATTTGCCTCTAAAAACCTGTTCGTCTTTAACTGTAATTTTAACGTGAACAAAATACTTGTTCCCTCTTATTTTCGTAACTTCAGCTTTAGCAATAAGTTTTTGTCCTGCTAAAACAGGAACTCTATATTTAATATTAGCTACACCTGTCAAAGCTACATCAGCATCTATAACAGCCATAGCCAGTGATTCTGCCATTGCAAATATGTAATGTCCTCTTACTATTTTAGTCTTTTTAAATACCATACTAGAATCTGTTTCTAAAATAGAAATTCCTCTTTTATTCAATTCAAGGTCAATCAATTCTCCTACTATTTCAGCTTCAGCAATTGTTCTAACTTTTTTATAATTTGCCTTGGCAACTTTTTTCACTCTTTCTCTTAATTCTGGAATATTTAGTGCAAGTCTATCCAGTCTAATAGTCTGTATACTAACATTAAACATATCACTCAATTCTTCATCAGTGATAAAAGGGTCTTCCTCAATAACCTTTAAAAACTTTTCTTGTCTTTCTTTTTTACTTAATTTTCTGGAAGACATTTTTCCACCTCTTTAAAAATAATATTAGTACCTAGTTCTAATAATAAGTATAAATTATATTATCATATAAAGCAAGTTAATTTTAAGTTTTAAACTATCAGTTTTTATTTTTATATGCCTAGACTTCAGATTAATTCTTTAACTACAATCCTTCATTCTTAGCTCTAAACTTTTAACTTATAATTTTTATTCTACCTGTTTTAAAAATATACTTTATTACAAAAAACGTTTAAATTTTTACAAAAAAATAAATAAACCTCACTATTATATTAGTGAGGTCCCTTACAACTAATCAACTTTAATTACTTCTTTATCTCCATAGTAACCACATGATTTGCAAACTCTATGTGGTAAATTTGGTTCATTACATTGTGGGCATTTAATTACATTTGGAGCTGTCATTTTAATATTAGCAGCTCTTCTCTTATCTCTTCTAGCCTTTGAAGTTTTTCGTTTAGGTACTGCCATCGTTACACCTCCTCATTATTGCTAAAAAAATTTTTTAATTTTTCCAATCTTGGATCAATTTTTTCTTTGTTGCATTTACATTTATTTATATTTAGATTTTCACCACATGTTGGACATAAACCTTTACAATCTTCTTTACACAAAACTTTCATAGGCAAAGATAAAATTACTGCTTCATTTACTAAAGCAGACAATTCTATTGTATCACCCTCAAGATATAGACTGTCATCTTCATTATCTTCAATTTCAGTTTTGCCAAGTTTTATTTTTGTAACTATGTGTCCATTAATTTCTTTATCAACTTCTTCTAAACATCTATTACATCTAAAAGTTATATTGCCTGAAAAATTTAATTCAACTATATATTCTTCATTTTTTTTATAAATTTTACCTAAAAAGTGTAAGGGCTTTGCATTGACTATATCATAGCTTTCAAAAATTTCATCTTTATCAAGGGTGTAATAAAAATCTAAATCAATACAACTTTCTCTACAACTAATTAACTGCTCTAAATTGATTTTCATAAATTCACCTCATAGCATGGACAGATTTATTATACAGAGCTAAATGATATTTGTCAAGCAAAAGTACTTGATAAAATACAAATATTTATACATTTAAGAAATATAGGTAGGATAGCTCCTACCTATAGATTATTTTACTAAATCAATTGTATCTCTTGCAATCATCAATTCTTCATTTGTAGGAATAACTAATATTTTTACCTTTGAATCTTCTGTACTAACAACTGCTTCTTTACCTCTTATATTGTTCTTTTCTTTATCTAATTTCACACCCATAAACTCAAGATTTTCACATATAGCTTCCCTATTAGTGATTGAGTTTTCTCCTAAGCCTGCAGTAAATACTATGGCATCTACGCCACCCATAACTGCAGCATATGCAGCTATATACTTCTTAACTCTCATATCAAATTTATCTATAGCAAGTTTAGCTCTTTCATTTCCATTAGCAGCAGCTTCTTCAATATCTCTAAAGTCACTACTTACACCAGATATTCCAAGTACTCCAGATTTTTTATTTAAAAGATTGTTCATACCATTAATATCTAAATTTTCCTTTTCCATTACAAAAGTTACTATAGCAGGGTCAATATCTCCACATCTAGTTCCCATTACTAATCCCTCTAATGGAGTAAAGCCCATACTTGTATCTACAGATTTACCATTTTGAATAGCTGCTAAACTTGCACCATTTCCTAAATGACAAGTAATTATTTTAAGTTCTTTTATATCTTTTCCTAAAATCTCAGCAGCTCTTTGTGATACATATCTATGACTTGTTCCATGGAAACCATACTTTCTCACACCATATTTTTCATAAAGTTCATATGGAAGTGGGTATATATATGCATGTTTCGGCATAGTTTGATGAAAAGCTGTATCAAAAACTCCTACCATTGGTACATTAGGCATAAGCTCTTGACAAGCTCTAATTCCCATTAAATTTGGCGGATTATGTAAAGGTGCAAGTTCTATACATTCTTCTAATGCTTTTATTACTTCATCATCAATAACTACTGAACCGCTAAATTTCTCTCCACCATGTACAACTCTATGACCAACAGCATTAATTTCTGACATATCTTTTATAGCTCCATGCTTTTCATCAACTAAAGCATCTAACACTAATTTTAATGCATCTTTATGGTCTTTTATAGGCTGCTTTATTACCACTTTATCATCTAACTTAGCAGTTTCATGCTTCAGCCTAGAACCTTCTATTCCTATTCTTTCCACAAGACCTTTTGCTAAAACGTTTTCAGTCTTCATATCAATAAGTTGATATTTTAATGAAGAACTACCACAATTGATAACTAAAACATTCATTTTTATACCTCCTATTATATCTAAATTAAATTATTTGTTAATAAATAATTTTTATACTTCCAATTATAATAATTATAAAATAATGAAGAAATTTTTCAAGTTTAATTTTGCCTTTTTTGTTATTTTAGACAAATAAATTTATAATAAAATAATATAAGACAAAAAAATTTTATTTTATTATTTACTATAGGAGGGAAACATGAAAATATTAGGAATAATAGCAGAATATAATCCATTTCACAATGGACATAAATATCATCTAAATAAGTCATTAAAGATTACAGGTGCAACCCACACCATAGCAGTTATGAGCGGCAATTTTCTACAAAGAGGTGAACCTGCACTATTTGATAAATGGGAAAGAGCAAAAATGTGCATAAAAGAAGGTTTAGATTTAGTTATAGAACTTCCTACTATCTATGCTTGTAATAGCGCTGAGTTTTTTGCAAAAGGAAGTATTTCTATCCTCAATTTTCTAAACATTGTAGACTATATATGTTTTGGAAGTGAAAGCGGTAAAATTGAAAATCTAAAAAATATAGCTGATATTTTATGTGATGAACCTAAAGAATATAAACTTTTATTAAAAAAATACTTGAATACGGGAATTACTTTCCCTAAAGCTAGAGAATTAGCACTAAAAGAATATTTAAAACAATTTTCTATTTTAAACATGAAAGAAGATGTTTTAAATTCTCCAAATAATATTCTCGCAATTGAATATTTAAAAGCCTTAAAACAATTAAACAGCAGTATAAAACCAATAACAATAGAAAGAATTAAAGCAGACTACAACTCCGATAAATTTTATGAAAATATATGCAGTGCTACTGCCATAAGAAAATTTCTTTTAAATAATTTAGATAAAATTGATACTCTTAAAAATGTAATTCCAGAAAACAGTTTTGAAATTCTCATAGATAATATTTTAAAATCAAAAGGACCTATTTTCATTCATGATTTAGAACAAATTATATTCTATAAATTGAGAACTGCTTCTCCTAATGATTTAAAACAAATTCATGATATAAATGAAGGTCTTGAAAACAGACTAAAAAAAGCCTGCTTAATTTCAAATTCTCTTAAAGAACTTATAGACAATATAAAAACTAAAAGATATGCTTTAACGAGAATACAGAGAATACTGATAAACTCATTAATTAATATAACCAAATCTGATATTGAACTTATAAAAAAAGATTTTCAGCCAAAATATCTCAGGATTTTAGGATTTTCAAAAAAAGGAACAGATATTATTAAAATGATAAAAAAATCTTGCGATATACCAATAATAACTAATTTAAAACAATATTATCCCCAAGATAAAATTGCAAAACGAATTTTAGAAATAGATATAATATCATCTGATATATACAGTCTCCTCTATAAAAATAAAAGTATGAAACGAGGAAGTTATGATTACATAAAAAAACCGTATATAGACTTTAAATAAACTTATAAATGTTCCTTTTCAAGTAATAAAATTACCATCTCACAATATATATTAGATATACATTATTAGGAGATGGTGTCAATTGATTTCGGTTTTCATATTTTTAATAATAGTTATTTTTGCTTTTATATTGTTAAAACAAAATAAAATAATTTTAAAAAATCTAAAGTACATATTAATGATGATAATAATTACATGCATGGTCTTTCTTATTGTCCTATATCCTAAAGAAATAATTGAAGCTACACAAAATGGCTTAAACGTATGGTTTAACTCGGTACTACCTTCTCTACTACCTTTTTTTATTGGTTCAGAATTATTAGTAGGATTGGGAATAGTAAAATTTTTAGGTATCCTTATCGAACCAATTATTAAACCCGTTTTTAAAGTTCCCGGAGAAGCTTCTTTTGTATTTGCAATGAGTATTACATCTGGGTATCCAATGGGTGCAAAATTGACATCTTATTTGCGTAAAAATAAAAGTATAAGTAAAGTTGAAGCGCAAAGAATGATTGCATTTTGCAGTACTTCTGGTCCTTTATTTATCATTGGTGCTGTAGCAATAGGAATGTTCAGCTCTCCAAAAATTGGACCTTATATTGCACTATCTCATTATTTGGGAGCTCTAACCATAGGTATACTATTTAGATTTTACAAATCAAATGAAACATACTCATCTAAAAAAAATGGTAAAAAAAATATATTGAGAAATGCTTTTAATGAAATGATTTATGCACGACAAAAAGATGGACGGTCTTTTGGAAAATTGTTAAGTGATTCAGTTAATGAATCTATTTCTACTTTAATCCTAATAGGTGGACTAATTGTAGTATTTTCAGTTATAAACTGTGAACTGTCATTAATAGGTTTAACAGATTATATATATAAAATTACTAAAAATATATTTAATACAAACATAACTAAAAATTTAATTGAAACAATATTTGCCGGTTTTATTGAAATAACAATGGGATGCAAATTAGCATCCCAACTAGTTAATTTTACTCCTATTGTTAAAATAGTTTTAGCAACTATGATAATTTCTTGGAGTGGACTGTCAATCCACGCACAAGTTGCAAGCTTAATAAACGAAACCGATATAGATATTAAAATATATATTTTTTCTAAATTTTTACACTCAATTTTTTCAGGTATGTACATATATATAATTGCAAAAATTTTTAAACTTACACTGGCATACACATATAAAGAAACATTTCTTCAAGAATTTCAAGGAATAAAAAATTACTGTTGGTTTAATACATTTTTCTTTTCAACAAAATTATTTTTAACAATACTCTGTACATTAGCATGCATTGGAATCTTTTTTAGTCTAATAAATAAAAATAATAATTAAATATTCATTTCTTTTAATTCCATCCTATTATTTCTGATGATTTCAGATACATCAGAAATATTTTTTTCAAGTTTTTCTAATATTTCATCAGCATACTGTAGTGAACCCACTCTAATTTCATGTGCTTGTTTTTTAGCTTGTTCAACAATTTCATTAGCCTTATCTTGTGCTAATTTAATAATTTCTTGTTGATTAATTAATTCTTCTACCTGTCTTTTTGCTTCTTCAATAATTCTTTCAGCTTCACTTTGAGCATCTATTAATATCTTATTCCTTTCTTCTCTAATCCACTGAGCTTGCTTTACTTCATCTGGAAGTTGTATTCTTATCTCTTTCAACAACTCAGTAATCTCTTCTCTATCTATTAATACTTTCCCAGAAAAAGGTATTGAAGAACCATTTTCCAAAATATCTTCTAGTTCATCTAATAAATTTAACACACTCATAACCATGTCCCCCTTAAAATCAAAGTTTTTCTTGTAATTTTTCTACAACGATTTTTGGGACTAATCCTTCTATACTACCACCGAATTTATATACTTCCTTTATCAAACTCGAACTTAAATAAGAATATTCACTATTTGTCATCATAAATATTGTCTCTATATTTTCATTTAACTTTCTGTTCATCAAAGCCATTTGAAATTCATACTCAAAATCTGATATAGCTCTCAAACCTTTAACAATTATATTTGCATTTATATTATTCATATAATCTATTAATAAACCAGAAAAGTAATCTATTTTGACATTATTTAAATCTTTCGTAGCTTCTTTAATCATTTCTACTCGTTCATCAAGATTAAAAATAGGTTTTTTATTTGGATTATTCAAAACTGCAACAACTAACTTATCAAAAATTTTTGCAGACCTCTTGATTATATCTAAATGTCCATTAGTTATTGGATCAAAACTTCCAGGATAAACTGCTATTTTCATTTTAAGCCTCCTTAGAATAAAAAGAAATAATTGTCTTGCCATATTTTCTTTCTTTAACCTTTATTAAAGCTTCTACTCTATCTGGAAGAACATCTTTTACATCATGTTCTACAGCAATAATTCCTTCCTCTTTTAAAATATTATTATTGCAAATTTCTTCTAAACACGGTATTATAAAGCCTTTTAAATATGGTGGGTCCATAAAGATTATATCAAAATTTTCCCCTTTTTCTCCAAACTCTCTTATTGCCATAAATACATCTTTTATAATTATTTTAATTTTATCATTTAATTTTGTCTTTATAACATTTTCCTTAATAATATTAAAACATTTTCTATTTTTTTCTACTAGATATGCAAAAGAAGCTCCTCTGCTAATAGCTTCTATTCCTAAATTACCTGTACCAGAAAATAAATCTAAAACTTTACCACTTTCTATAGAAGGAGCTAATATACTAAATAATGCCTCTTTCACTCTATCGCTAGTAGGTCTAGTGTCTAAACCTTTTAATGTTTTTAATTTTGTTCCTTTAGCCTGTCCTGCAATTACTCTCAAAAAAATCGCTCCTTTCATCAAATTTATTTTAGCATAAATGTTAATTACAGACAAACAAAATAATAAAAAGCATCTTTTTATTCATAAAAGATAAGAGGTAATAGCACTCTATTACCTCTTATCTAAATATATTATTTACCTGACATTTGTTTTTCAGCCATTTCAACTAATTTTTTAGTCATATAGCCTCCAACATAGCCATTTTGTCTAGCTGTTAAATTCCCTTTATCGATATTTTGATAATTTGTAAGTCCAAGCTCATTTGCTATTTCATTTTTCATTTGATTTAAAGCTGCTCTTGCTTCAGGAACAACTTTTTGATTTTTGTTAGCCATCTATATCACCTCCTATTAATTTTAATTTCTCCATAATTTATTTTATTTAGTCTAACAATTTTTTCTTTAAATTCTAATATAATACTTTTTTGAATTAGGAGGTGATTTATGTAAAATTTATATAGAAAAATTATCTAATAATCCCTTGAAATACTTTTTAACTTTAATAAAAAATTTCCTTCTTTCTTCATCGTTTAAATCATTAAAATTGTCAACTATATTTCTTGCTTCATTTTGAGCAATTTTTAAAATATCTGCATGTTTAAATAAATTTGCAATTTTAAGTTCCGGTAGTCCATGTTGTCTAGTTCCAAAAAAATCTCCCGGTCCACGCAATTCTAAATCTTTTTCTGCTATTATAAATCCATTATTTGTATTTTCCATGATTTTCATTCTTTCTTTAGTATTTTTACTAGTATTACTAGTTACTAAGAAACAGTATGATTGATATTTCCCTCTGCCCACTCTTCCTCTAAGCTGATGAAGTTGTGCTAATCCAAACCTTTCTGCATTTTGTATAACAATAACAGTGGCATTTGGAACATTTATGCCTACTTCTATAACTGTCGTTGAAACCAATATATCCAATTTACCAGATTTAAATTTTTGCATTACTTCATCTTTTTTGACTGAATCCATTTTACCGTGTATTAGTCCTATATTATTAAATTTAAAATAATTATCCTTCAATTCTTTATACAAATTTACAGCTGATTTGGCTTTTATATTTTCAGAATCTTCTACTAAAGGACATACAATATATGCCTGTCTTCCTTCTTGTATTTGCGACTTTATAAATTTATATAATTTAGGTAACTTTTTTTCGTTTATACTATAAGTCTTAATATATTTTCTTCCCGGAGGAAGTTCATCAATTATCGAAATATCTAAATCTCCGTATAATATTAAAGACAACGTTCTAGGTATAGGGGTAGCAGTCATTACTATCATATTTATATTTTTACCCTTTTGTTTTAAAAAACTCCTCTGTCTAACTCCAAATCTATGCTGCTCATCAGTAACTACTAATCCTAAATTATGAAATTCTATATTATCCTGAATTATAGCATGTGTTCCAATAATAATATTAAGCTTACCACTTTTAATCTTATTTAATACTTCATCTTTGTCTTTTACACTCCTAGTCAATAAACCTATATTAACTCCAACAGGATTTAAAATCTTTTCAAAAGTTTTAAAATGCTGTTCAGCCAAAATTTCCGTAGGAGCCATTAATGCACTTTGGTATCCATTTAAATATGCTAAATACATAGCTAAAAGAGCTACTATTGTTTTCCCTGAACCTACATCACCTTGAACAAGTCTATTCATAACTTTTCCACTTGATACATCTTTAATTATATCTTTTATGACCTTTTTTTGTGCATTTGTCAACTGAAATGGAAAATTATTAATGAGCTCATAAAATTCATGTGGCACATCATATCTTACACCTTTGTTAGATGAAATATACTGTTTTTTTATTATAAATAATCCTAACTGTAAAAAAAACAGTTCTTCAAATACTAATCTATACTTAGCAACTTTTAAAGCTTTTATAGATGTAGGAAAATGAATATTTTTTATTGCAAAATTTATATCACATATTCTGTTCTTATTTAAAATATAAGAAGGAAGATATTCTTCTAATTTTATATTAGATTCTAATAAAATTTTTTTTTGTAAATTTATTATATCATTTTGCGATATTCCTTTTGTCAATCCATAAACCGGCTGAATAGTTGCAAATTCTTCTAATTTACACTTTTTAATATTTTTAAATTCAGGATGTTTTATTTGAATATAATTATTTTTTATTTCAATTTTTCCATAAAAATAAAATACTTCATCTTTTTTAAATATATTTTTTAAATATGGTGAATTAAAAAAAGTTACATATCCTTTTTTAGTATTATCTGACACAAGTACTCTTAATACTTTTAACTTTTTATTTTTATTAAATTCTTGAGGCTCATCACATATTCTAGCTACTATTGTCGCTTTTTCCCCATCTGATACACTCGATAAATTCTTTATATTTCTCTTGTTTTCATAAGACTTTGGAAAGTAGTATATCAAGTCTACAATATTTTTTATACCAATTTTAGAAAAATATGCTGCCTTTTTTGGTCCAATTCCTTTAATTTTTTCTATTTTGTCATCTAGACCAAACATTTTAACACCTCAAACTAAGAAAAAAGTATGTTCATAACTATTCAACAGAAAAGATATAATAATAAAGCGGTTGTCCACCAAAATATACTTCTATATCGAGTTCAGGATAAATTTCTTCCATCTTTGATGCAAATTCATTAGCTGTTTCTTCACTAATTTCACTACCGTAATAAATTGTTAAAATTTCATGTTCATCATTGATAACTTTCCTTAAAGCTTCATCGGCCACAGAATTTATACTATTGCCAACTGAAATTATTTCTCCATCAGCTATTCCTAATATATCACCTTTGTTTATCTTTAAATCTTTAAAAGAAGAATCTCTTACTGAATAAGTTATTTGAACTGTTTTTACATTGTTTAAAGCTTCCATCATATTATCAAAATTTTCTTTTATGCTCAGAGAAGGGTCAAATTGAATAAGTGAAGTTATTCCTTGAGGAATTGTCTTCGTAGGTATTACAAATACATTTTTTTCTGTAATTTCTTTAGCTTGATTAGCAGCTAATATAATATTACTGTTATTTGGCAAAATAAATATATTATCGGCATTTATTTCATTTATAGCTTTTACAATATCTTCAGTACTAGGATTCATAGTTTGTCCGCCGCTAATTACTTTATCCACATTCAAATCTTTAAATATGTTGTATAGTCCTTCTCCCATAGCAACAGAAATTATTCCATATTTTTTCTTTTCTTCTGTTTTCTTTATGTCTTTATTTGCAACTACTTTATTCTGATGCTGATACCTCATATTGTCAATTTTAATATTTATAAGTTCTCCTATTTCAAGCCCATATTCAATAACTTTTCCCGGATTATTAGTATGAATATGAACTTTTATCAAATCTTCATCTCCAACAACTAACATTGAATCTCCTAAATTTTTTATTTTATTTTTTAATTCATTTAAATATGAACTATTTCCCTTAATTATAAATTCAGTACAATATCCAAATTCTATCACTCCATCATGTTCATCTTTAATCTGAACTTTACTGCTATATGTATTTATTTCTTCTTCAGAAATTTCTCCATTTAAAGCTTCTTCAAATCCTTTTAAAATGAATATTAAACCTTTACCTCCAGCGTCTACAACTCCAGCTTGTTTTAAAGCATTTAACATATCTGGTGTTTTTTCAAGAATTTTTTCTCCATATTCAATTATTTCAGAAAAAAATTCATTAAAATCTAAATTTTTACTAGTTATCTCTAATGCTTTTTTGCTCACTTCTCTTATTATTGTCAATATAGTTCCTTCTATTGGTTTCATGACAGCTTTATAAGCTACATCTGAAGCACTTTTAAGTGCCGTAGAAAAATCTTTAATGCTAAGAACTTCTTTATCCTTACAAGCTTTTTCAAAACCTCTAAAAATTTGAGATAGTATAACTCCAGAATTTCCTCTTGCTCCCATAAGAGAACCATCTGCAATAGCCTTTGCAATATTTGAAATACTAGGCTCTTTTATTTTAGAAATTTCACTTACTGCTGATTCCATCGTAAGAAACATATTAGTTCCTGTATCTCCATCAGGAACTGGAAATACATTTAGTGAATCTACTACTTCTCTATTTTTGCTTAATTTATAAGCACCTTGTATAAACATTTTTTTTAAAGTTTCTCCGTCTATCTGTCTTAATTTCAACTCTATAGCCTCCTTTAAGCTTGTACTCTTACTCCTTCTATATTTATATTAATTTTTTTTACTTTTAATCCTGTCTGCTCCTCGACACTATATTTTACCCTATCAATGATATTCTGTGCAACTACAGAAATTTTTGTACCAAATTGAACTATAACAAACAAATCAATTATAACATAATTTTCTTCAATGTGAACTTTTACTCCTTTACTTAAATTTTCCCTTTTTAATAATTTTACAATACCACCAGCCGCAGATTTAGATGCCATTCCAACTAATCCATAACATTCCATAGCAGCAGCACCAGCAATAGATGAAATTACTTCACTGTTTATATAAATATACCCATATTCATTTTCTAATTTAACTGCCATTTTAAAAAACCTCCTTAATCAGAGAAAAAAATCTCTGTCATTGACTTTATTGTTACTTATTATTCTATAGTAATGTAAAAATATATTCAATTATAAAACATAAATAAAACAAGAATAATTATTGATTGGTATTGCAAAAAATAAGCATATTGTGATAAAATAAATATGTTTTTAAAATAAACAATTTGATTATTTAGGAAATCCACTCGAGGAGGTGTAATATATGGCAAAAAAATGTGCAATATGTGGAAAGGGACAAATTACAGGTAATAAAGTGAGCCACTCAAATCGTCATTCAAGAAGAACTTGGATGCCAAACGTAAAAAAAGTAAGAGCTATTGTAAATGGTTCACCTAAAAAAATAACTGTATGTACAAGATGCCTACGTTCAGGAAAAGTAGAAAGAGCTATATAATTTTAAATTTAGAAAAGGCCTACGATAAAGTAGGCTTCTTACTTTTTATATACAAAATAATTTACAGCCAATTAATATAAGTATAAGCCCAATGAAAACTATCCATATTCTAAAAGGTATTATAATAATCATTAGAATAAAAATACATAGACATACTATTGAAGTAAAAATTATTCTTCTGCATTCTCTTCTACAGTCAATACGTCTCTTATTAAATTTACTCATACTTTCACACCCTTACTTAATAAAAAAGATACTGGCATAAAATAACAATAAATATTACTATTAAAATAAAAAGTACTGTATACCATATTTTTATCGGAACAAATTCTACTAAAATTATTGCACCTGTAAGTCCCAAAATAACGCCTAACATCTTTCTCAGTAAACATCCTTTTCTTCTCAATTCTAAATCACTCCTCGGGCTTATTATTATATTGTATTCTTTAATTTTATATTTTGACACATAAAAAAACCTACAAAATTGTAGGTTTTGTGCTAATCTCTAGATTTTATAACTAACAACATTCCTTTTTTTATTTGTATTTTAGCTTTTTTTGCAATAAATTCATTACTTATCCCCCATGTTGAACCAAATTTAATTCGTACATTTGACAAAGGATATTTAAGCCCCTGAAGAGTAACTCCTATTACTTCATCTGTAACTGGTATTATAGAAATAAACTCATTTTTATTTCCTTCTATTTCCATTTCGCTATCTATTAAATAAATTTCATTTTTTTCATTGACTATTTTTGCCTTAACTTTTCTGTCTAAAGATTTTTTTAAGAGATTTATATTTGCTAGTGTATGGTCCATTCTGCTTCCTAAAACACCTATATATGTTATTGTTTCAGGATTTTTTTCTAAAGCCAATTCTGTTGCAAGTTCAGTGTCAGTAGCATCTTTATCTGCTGGAAACTTAACAAATTCAACGTCTTGAGACATAAAAAATTCTCTGTCTTTAGAGAGAATCGAATCGAGGTCGCCTATAATTACATTAGGCTTTATCCCAAAATTTATCAAATGTCTTGCTCCGCCATCAACGCAAATAATAAAATCCATATTTTTTAATATATCTTTATAAAAATTATAATCTTCAATAAAACCATTAGATACTATTAAGCAATTCATCTTACTTCACCAATGCCTTATCTATCTTTTTTCTAAACATTTTGACTGCTTCAAATATATTATCACTATTAAATATAGCTGAACCTGCAACAATTACATTTGCTCCAGCTTTTACAACTTTATCTACATTGTCAATTTTTATTCCCCCATCAACTTCAATATCAATATCTAACTTTTGATTATCTATCATTTCTTTTAAATTTTCAATTTTTTTAAGTGAATTTTCAATAAATTTTTGTCCGCCAAATCCGGGATTAACAGACATTATGAGAACCATATCTAATTCATGAAGTACTTCTTCAATTAAACATAATGGAGTAGCTGGATTTAATGATACAGCTGCTTTTATTCCATGACTTTTTATATTTTGTATCGTTCTGTGAAGATGAGGACAAGTTTCTACATGAACAGTTATTATATCTGCACCAGCTTCAGCAAACCTTGAAATATACATATCTGGATTATTTATCATCAAATGAACATCAAAAGGCAAATTAGTTTTTCCCTTTATACTTTCTAATACTAAAGGTCCTATAGTTATATTGGGAACAAAATGCCCATCCATTACGTCTATGTGCAATAAATCTACACCCGCTTTTTCTACTGCTTTAATATCATCTAATAAATTAGCAAAATTTGCTGATAGAATTGATGGAGCAATTTTTACCATATCTACTACCTCCTATTATTTTCTAAAATTTGCTTGACAAATGATACATAATTTTCATAACGCTGCTTACTTATAAAACCATTATCTAATGCTTCTTTAACTTTACAATCTGGTTCATTTATATGCATACAATCTGTAAATTTACATTCATCTAAATATTTTCGGAACTCCGGAAAACACTCTGCAATTTTTTCACTTTCTATAAAATCTATATTTAAAGAAGTAAATCCCGGCGTATCAACTACCCATCCACCAAAATCCAATTCTAACAATTCAGTATGCCTAGTCGTATGTTTTCCACGTTTTATTTTTCTACTAATATCACCAGTTTTCAATTTTAAATTGCTTTGAACAGCATTTAAAATACTAGATTTTCCAACTCCTGAAGGTCCAGCAAAAACAGTTATCTTATTTTTTAACACATTTTTTATATCATCAATCCCTAAATCATTTTTAGTACTGCTAAAAATAATATTATAACCTGTATTTTTATATATGCTTTGTATTTTTTTTATAATTTCACCATTTTCATCTAAATCTATCTTATTTATACATATTGTTAATTTCAATCCTGCAACTTCACCAAGCACTAGCATTTTATCTAACAAAATCATATTTGGTTCTGGATTTTTTGCTGCAAATACTATTATTGCATGTTCTACATTTGCAACAGGTGGTCTTAAAAGTTCGCTCTTCCTATCTAAAATTTCTTCAATTACCCCAGAATTTTCATTATTCAAAGTAAATTTTACATAATCACCTACAAGAGGCTTTATATTTTTTTTTCTAAATATTCCTCTTGCTCTACATTCATATACATTATCTCCACACTTTATATAATAAAAACCTCCTATACCCTTGACAATTATTCCTTCCTTCATCTGATTCCTCCTTATTCAAACAACTCTTCTTTTGAATAAACTAATTTATCTCCAAAATAAACATCAAATTTAACTTTACCATTTCCAGTTACAGTTATTTTAAGAATTTCTTCTTCCTTTTTATGAGTACCTTCATATATTGTAGAACTGATTCCATTTTCAGTTTTTATTACTTTTACTGTTTCCACATCTTTATCAAAATTCAAAGGAATAATAAGCGTTTTCTTGATAGGAGGCAGTTCTTGTTCTTCAGGAGGTTGCTGTATAACTTCTGGCCCTTTGCTTACAACAATGCTTAAAACTGTATTTTCAGGTACTTCAGAACCCGGTTTTATACTCTGTGAAATAACCGTATCCTTCTTAACATCTGAATTATACTCATAATCGATATTATTTATAATCAACTGCAATCTTTTAGCAGTGGATTTTGCGTCTTCTACATTTTTACCAACAAGATTTGGCATAATAATAGTTTGAATTTTTCGCCCTTCACTTACTATTATATTTACTTGTGAACCTTCTTCTATTTTAGTATTAGGCTTTGGTATTTGATCTATAACCATCCCTACCGGTAAATCATTATCATATTTGTGTATTATCTCTTTTATAGATAAATTATTATTCTCTAAAATTATCTTTGCCTCATCTAAATCTTTATGAATGAGATTTGGCATTTCTACCATTTTAGGACCTTTACTTACTGTAACTCTGACAGTATAGCCCTCTTTTACTATTTCTCCTGCTTTTGGAAGTTGTGTAATAATATATCCCTTTTCAACTTTTTTACTGTACTGCTCTCTTTCCAAATCTATTTTCAATCCCATTTCTATAAGTTTATTTTTAGCTATTTCATATGATACGTTCGTCAAATCAGGAATTTCCAATTCTTTAGTAAAAAAGTTTTCTTTAAAAGAATTATAAAAAATAGCTGTAACAAAAATTATAGAAACAACAAGTGCTGAAATTACTCCCAAAAATAACTGCTTTTTATTTGAATTTCTCTTTGCTTTAACTTCTCTTTTCTCTAATTTTACATCATTTATAGGTGGTAATATTCTAGTAGGAGATTCGTCTTCTTCAAAATCCATTAAAACTTCTAGTGATGGGTCTGTAAGTGCCCTATTTAAATCATTATATAAATCTAAAGCACTATCATATCTCTTACTTTTTTCTTTTTGCATACACTTTAGTATAATACTTTCTAAACTCTTACTTATATTTCTATTTATTAATGAAGGGGGAATAACATCTTCTTTTAAATGTTTTAAAGCTACTGAAATTGGCGTATCACCTGAAAAAGGAACTTTTCCTGTCGCAGCTTCATACATTGTTACTCCGAGGGAGTAAATATCAGATTTTTCATCTACAAAGCCGCCTCTAGCTTGTTCAGGTGAAAAATAATGAACAGAACCTATAACATTTCCAGTATTTGTAACAGTCGAAGAAGTAACAGCTCTAGCAATACCAAAATCAGTTACCTTTACTCTTCCGTCTTCTGTTATCAATATATTATGAGGTTTTATATCTCTATGGATAATATGATTTGCATGTGCATGATTTAATGCTAAAGCTATTTGTTTAGAAATGTTTATAACTTCTTCATTACTAAGCGGTCCTTTTTCTTTTATATATTTTTTTAGGTTTTTACCTTTAACGTACTCCATTACTATATAATATATATCATTATCTATGCCAACGTCATAAATACTTACTATATTCGGATGAGATAAACTCGCTGCAGCTTGTGACTCTTTAGCAAATTTACTTATAAAATCTTCATCTGAAGTAAATTCTGGTCTTAATATCTTCACTGCAACATACCTGTTTAAAAGACGGCATTTTGCTTTATAAACTAAAGCCATGCCTCCTCCACCGATTTTTTCCAAAATTTCATATCTGTTATCTAGTATTCTCCCAATCATGATTTCAACTCCCTCGTTAACTACACCTATGTTTAATAGCTATTATCGTTATATTATCATATCCGCCTCTTTCATTTGCCAAATTTATTAAATAGTCACAAGTTTCTTGTAAACTTGAAAATTTACTAAAACTCTTTTTTATTTCGTCATTTTCAATGACATTTGTAAGCCCATCTGTGCACAATATGATTATATCATTATCTTTAATTTGATAATTAATTAATTCCGGTTCTACATTATAACCTGTTCCTAGTGCCTTCGTTATAATGTTTCTCTTGGGATGATTTTTTGCTTCAATCTCCGTTATAGTCCCATTTTTCAATAATTCACTAACTAAAGTATGATCTTGAGTTATTTGAAACAAATCATCATTTCTAAGTACATATGCTCTACTATCTCCTATATGTCCAATATATAAGAATGTCTTATCAATAATAGCAATAGTTAAAGTAGTTCCCATCCCATCTAATTCTTTGTTAACAAGAGATTTTTCATATATTTTTTTATTGGCTCTTTCAATTGCTTCTCTTAAAAGTGAATGAACTTCAAATTTATCTTTTAAATTTACATTAGACCAATTTTCTTTAATGTATTCGCTTACTATTTCTATAGCCATTTTACTAGCTATTTCTCCTGCGTTATGTCCTCCCATCCCATCAGCTACAATAAATACAGAATGATTATCTTCATCAATATAAAAGGAATCTTCATTATTTTCTCTAATTTTACCTATATGTGTTTTAACTGCCCATTCCATAAAATCACCTCAAAATTCAACTATAAAAGTTGTAAATATATAAAACAAATTTATTTAATACGCTTTAATTTGCAAATAAAAAACCCATCTATTCCATGCAAATGAGGAAAAAGCTGTAAATAGTTTTTATCTGTCTGCAAGCTATTTGGCAAATATTTATTAACATTGTCCATCACAAAAGAATCGTTATCTTTAAGAAATCTATTTATAACTTCAATATTTTCATCAGGCTGAATTGTACAAGTACAATAAACTAAAAAACCTTCTTTTTTCACATACTGAGAAGCATTTAAAAGTATTTTATACTGAATTTCAGATAATTTTTTTATATCTTCTAAGTTTTTTAAATATTTTATTTCTGGTTTTCTTCTTATTATACCAAAACCTGAACATGGTGCGTCAACTAAAACTTTATCAGCTTTACCTATTAAACTTTTATCTAATTTTAGAGCATCATAAATTTCTGTTTCTATTATTGAAATTCCCAAACGTTTTGCATTTTGATTTATTAAAATTAATTTGTGCTCATGAATATCTCTTGAAAGAACCTTACCCCTATTTTGCATTAATTCTGCAATATGAGTTGATTTTCCTCCCGGTGCACTGCATACATCAATGACAAAATCATTTTCTTTTGGATTTAAAATAAGGCCAGCTAACATAGAGGCTTCATCCTGTACCTGAAACAATCCTTCCTTAAATGAGTTTAAATTTTCTATGCTCGTATTAAAATTTTTTATTATTATAGATTCATCTACATATTGACCTTTAATGCACTTTACATTCTCCTCAGCCAATACATTTAACAATTCATCTCTTGTAATTTTCAATTTGTTTGTTCTAATTGTAAGATTTGGTACATCGTTATTAGCTTTTAAAAGTTTTTCAGTAAATTCTATTCCAAAATTGTCAATCCAATTTTCTATAATCCACATTGGATGAGAATATTTTAATGATAAAAATTCAATAGGCTTTTCTTTAAAATTCGGTAATTTTAAAGAGTTGCTATTTCTCAAATAATTTCTTAAAATTCCATTTACATAACCTGCTAATCTAAAATTAACTTTTTTTGCTAATTTCACAGACTCATTTACTGCTGCCGAATTTGGCACTTTATCTAAATATATAATTTGATATAGTCCTAGCCTCAATATATTTAATATATCAACATGTATTTTTTTTATTTTAGTTTTAGAAAAATTTTTAATGATGAAATCTAAATACAACTTATTTTCTAAAACACCATAAACTAATTGACTTATAAAACGTCTATCTAATGTTGAAATATCTTTAGTTTTTAATGTTTTATTAATAGCAATATTTGAATAAGCTCCATTTTCTTCTATATCACTCAAAATTTTTAGTGCAATCTTTCTAGCATTTACTTTTTCCATTTCATTCCTCCTAATGATAAGCACCCTAAAAGGGTGCTCTGCATTGTCTAATCTCTACTACTATTTCTTATCAATAGAAGTCTAAACAATTGTGCAATTGAAACTGCCGCTGCGGCTACATAAGTAAGTGCTGCAGCATTTAAAACATCTTTTGAATATTTAATTTCAGAATCTACTATAAGACCGCTATCAACTAACTGATTTAACGCTCTAGAACTTGCATTGTATTCAACTGGAAGAGTTATTATTTGAAATAAAACTGCTCCAACATAAAATAATATTCCCACATCAATTAACCAACCATTTCCTAAAATCAATCCTACAAATACTAAAGGCCAAACTAATTGAGAAGCAAAACTTACTACAGGTACTATCTGATTTCTAATAACTAGCGGTGTATACCCTTTTGCATGCTGGAGCGCATGCCCAGCTTCATGGGCAGCTACACTAATAGCAGCTATTGATGTTCCACTATATACATTACTTGAAAGACGCAAAACTCTATTTCTAGGGTCATAATGATCTGTTAAATATCCCCCTATATGCTCTACCTCTATATCAAATAATCCATTTCTATCTAAAATATATCTTGCTACTTGACTTCCAGTAAGTCCTCTAGTATTTCCTACTCTAATATATTTATTAAAAGTCATTTTAACTCTAGCTTGTGCATAAAAAGCAAATAGTATAGCTGGTAATAAGAAAATAAATCCTTGAAAAGAATATATTCCATGATACAACTTTAAACCCTCCCAGTAAAAAATATTATTGCTTTTTCCACTTCATCTACATCAACACATGTATTAACACATGGTCCATACGGTCTAATATTAGTTACTCCTATAACAGGTATAGATTTAACGTCTAAAATTCCATAAGATAAATCTCTTTCACATGCAACTGCAATTATACCTTTTGGTTTATAATCTGCAATTATCTTTCTTGCTAAAGTTCCTCCGGTTACCACTTCAAGATTTACACCATATTTGTCGCATAAATTTATTAAATCAGCAATATTACATGCACCGCACTTAATACAATTTTTTATAGAACCTGCAACTTTATATTTACAAGATTTTTTCTGAAGACAGTGAGGAACTACGATCAATATATCATTTGGAGCAATATTAATTCTAGTTGATTTTACAATTTTATTGTTTATTTCAGTAAAAACTCTTCTTAAAGAGTTTTTATCAATTTTTATTACATTTGAAACAATAAGCATAATTGGAAAAATCATCCTTAAAGATTTTTCTATAAAATTTAAAAATATACGATTTACCTTCTTTTCATTAATTATTCTATATATCAATAAAATATTAACAATAAAAAACACACTTACTACAAATGTTAGTAAAACTACTATCTTTAAAGCTATTTTATATAAATCTATACTTCCATTTTGTATTACAAAAACTAAAACTGAAGCTACGGTAATAAACATAATAAATAACAATAATATAACATGAATAAATAAACTTCTATCTTTTTTTTTACTTAAACTTTCCATATTATTCTCCTAATATAACATTTGTTTCTATTTTATTACCTCTAATATATTCATCAACTGTCATTTTTCTGCTATTAGGAAATTGTATTTCTTCTATCAGCAATAAATCTTCTTTCGTTGATACATAAATACCTTCTTTATCTACTTTTAATATTTTACCGCAAACTTCATTACTATTTTGATTTATAACTCGACTCTTCCATACTTTGAATTTTATCCCTTTATACCTAGTATAAGCTACAGGCCATGGATTTAAACCTCTTATAAGATTATGAATTTGATAAGCTGTTTTTTCCCAATCAATTAATCCAATTTTTTTATCAAGCATACTTGCATAAGAACTTTCACTATCATTTTGAGGAATTCTCGGAGCTTTGTCTTTTTCTATTAAATTTAACGTCTTTATCAGAACCTTTGCCCCTAAAGATGCCAGTTTATCATGAAGTTCTCCTGCTGTCATATTTTCATCTATTTCAACTTCTTCTTTTAAAATCATATCTCCAGTATCCAATCCTTCATTCATATACATTGTAGTTATTCCAGTCTTTTTCTCTCCATTGATAATAACCCAATTTATAGGAGCCGCACCTCTATATTTTGGAAGTAATGAGGCATGAACATTAATACATCCTTTTGCAGGCATATCTAAAATTTCTTTTGGCAGTATCTGCCCATATGCAACTACAACAATACAATCTATATCCATTTTTTTTAGATTATCAATAAATGCTCTGTCCTTTATATTTAAAGGCTGCATTACATTTAATCCTAATTTTTCTGCCTTTATTTTTACAGGAGGAGGCATCACCTTTTTACCTCTACCTTTTGGTCTATCTGGCTGAGTTATTACAGATACTATTTCATTTCCTGATTTATATATAGCCTCTAAACACGGCAATGCAAAATCTGGAGTTCCCATAAATAATATCTTCATTTGCAACACCTACTCCTCAATCAATTTATCTACAAATAAAATACCATTTAAATGGTCTATTTCATGACAAAATGCTCTAGCTAAAAACCCTTTTGCTTCTATAATCACTTCTTCTCCATTTCTGTCTAAACCTTTTACCTTTACTCTTTCAGGTCTTTCAACTTTACCTGTAACATTAGGCACACTTAAACATCCTTCTATATCAATTTGTTTGCCTTTTTCACTTAATATTTCTGGATTAATTAACTCAATCAAACCTCCACCTATATCAATTACAATAACTCTTTTTAAAATACCAACCTGCGGTGCAGCTAATCCAACTCCATCCGCATTATACATAGTTTCTGCCATATCATCAATTAATTCCTTAATTTTATCATCTATTTTGTCAACAGTTTTTGAAACTTTCCTTAAAATAGGGTCATCATTTTTTCTTATATTTCTAATAGCCATAAATATCCTCCTCATCAAAACATACTATATGGATTAATATCAACACTTAAATTTACATCTCCATACAAAAATTTATTTTTATTTCTAATACATACATTATTAATTATACCTTTAATACTTTCTTGGTCAATACTTTGGCATTTTATAAGTATCTGCCATCTATAATTTCCTTTTATTTTATTATATATTGCCGGATTTGGTCCAAAAATAATTATATCTCTCAAATTATTTTCTTTTATTTTAAATTCTAATTCTTCAAATAAATTCCTAGATGATTTTATAACATCATTTTCATTTTTTCCATAGATAACAATATTTATTAAACTACAAAATGGCGGATACAGAAATTCTCTTCTAATATTTATTTCTCTTTTAAAAAAAGTATCATAATCATGGTTCTGTGCTGCAATAACAGAAAAATTTTCAGGAGTATATGTCTGAATTATCACTTTACCTTGAAAATCGTGTCTTCCAGCTCTACCTGCTACTTGAGTTAAAAGCTGAAAAGTCCTTTCATTAGCTCTATAGTCAGGTAAATTTAAAATAGTATCAGCTGATAAGACACCTACTAAAGTAACATATGGAAAATCAAGTCCTTTTGTTACCATTTGAGTACCTATTAGTATATCTATTTCTCTATTTTCAAATGAAGTAATTATCCTTTCAAGTTCACCTTTTCTCGATGTCGTATCAACATCAAGTCTTTGCACTTTATAATTAGAAAACAATTTTTTTACATAGTTTTCTACTTTTTCTGTACCTGCTCCAAAATATTTTATATATTTACTTCCACATGAAGGACATGTATCAGGTACTGCTCTAGAATAACCACAGTAGTGGCATTTAGCTAAATTACTTTTATAATGATAAGTAAGAGAAATATCACAATTTATACATTTTAATACAAAACCGCAACTTCTACAAGATATAAAAGTTGAAAAACCACGTCTATTTAAAAATAAAATCACCTGCTTTTTATTTGCCAAACATTCCTTCATAGAATTATATAAACTTTTGCTGAATATACTTCTATTCCCTTCTTCTAATTCTACTCTCATATCAACTATCTCAACTGTTGGAAGAGGATTTTTATTAAATCGATTTTTAAGCTTTAAAAGTCTATACTGCCCTTTTAAAGCTTTATAATAACTTTCAACAGACGGCGTTGCAGTTCCTAAAACTAAAGGTATATTTTCTTGAGTACAAATATACTTTGCAACTTCTACAGTTTGATATTTAGGACTCATATCAGATTTATATGAAGATTCATGTTCCTCATCTATTATAATTAGACCTAAATTTTCACATGGAGCAAAAACAGCAGACCGTGCTCCAATGACAATTGAAATTTCATTATTTTTTATTTTCTTCCACTGATCCAACCTTTCTCCTAATGATAACTTGCTATGCAGTACTGCTATATTTGATCTAAATCTACTAAAAAATTTATTCACAATTTGTGTAGTAAGTGAAATTTCAGGAACTAGAATAATTGCTTGTTTATTATCTTTTAAAACTTTATCAACAAGCTGTATATAAACTTCCGTTTTACCACTGCCCGTAACTCCATGAACAAGAAAAGTTTCATGTCTTTTTTCTGATATAGCTTTGAGAATATTATCATAAACTATTTTCTGTTCTCTATTTAATACTTTTGCTTTTTCCAAGTGTTTTTCTTTTTTTGCTAACGGACTTCTAAACTCTTTTTCTTCAGTAATGCTTATTAATCCTTTTTTTTCTAACTGTTTAATAACTGAACTAGATGTACCTGCATCAGAAATTAGTTTGCTAACTTCCATTTTTTCTTTTTTAATGAGAATTTCTAAAATTTTTCTCTGTTTGTATGCTCTTAATGAAAGATTTGCAAATACATCATCTGCTTTGTTTATATCAAAATTTAAAACTGCCATTTTTTTATATTTATGATTTACATCAGTATAAAAGTATTCTTTTGAATTTATTAAATTCATTTTACATAAAATATTTAAATTTCTTTTAAAATTAAAATTCAATATTTCTTTAAGTTTTTTTTCTTCTACAAACTCTTCTCTTTTTACTGTATTCAATATGATTTTTTGTTGCTTTGTCAAATCAGCTAAATTTTCAAACTTATTTAAAACTTCATAATTGATACTATATACAATTTTTCTCTTTAAAGTAGTTCCTGAAGGTACTAATAAACTAATAGCCTCAAAATAAGTACATAAATATTCATTTTTCAGCCAATGACATAATTTTATCTGCTTTTCCGATAATATTATATCATCTTCTATTATATATTTAATATCCTTTATAGTGCTTTGAAAATCAGTTTCATTTTTAATTTCAAATACATATCCTTCTAATAATTTATTACCTATACCAAATGGTACTACTACCTTACACCCCACTTTAATTTTACTCTGTAAATCTTGAGGAATTCTATAAGTATATATATTATCTGTCTGTCTGTTTCCAGTATTTACAACTATTCCAGCATAACAAGCTAAATACATTATCATAATCCTCCAAGTTTATATAAACATTTAATTCAATAACATTTCATATCTAAACACAAAGGAGTAGGAATACCTACCCCTCTTTCTTTAAAATCATATCTACTACTTTATCTAAAATAACATCTGCAACTTCTTCTTTTGTCATCTTTTTTAAAGATTTATAGTTTCCATTTTTATCTATTATCGTAACAATATTTGTTTCAGATTTAAAACCTGCTCCCTTTTGAGTTATATCATTAGCTACTATTAAATCAAGATTTTTCTTTTTTATTTTTTTCAGTGCATTGTTTAATACATCATTAGTTTCAGCTGCAAATCCTACTAAAATTCTATTGCCTTTTATTTTTCCTATTTCATAAAGAATATCAGGATTTCTAGTCAGCTCTATATTTAAATCATCATCACTCTTTTTAATTTTAACATCAGACTTATTTTTAGGTCTATAATCAGCTACTGCTGCTGATTTTATCACTATATCAGCATCTTTTAAATTATTTAAAACAGCTTCATACATTTCATTCGCAGTTACTACATTAATAATTTTCACTCCATCAGGAGCAGATAAATTTGTTGGGCCAGATATTAATAAAACTTCAGCTCCTCTATTTTTTGCAGCTTTTGCAATAGCATATCCCATTTTTCCAGTTGAATGATTAGTTATATATCTTACTGGGTCAATAGGTTCTTGAGTAGGTCCTGCAGTAACAATTATTTTTCTACCCTCTAAATCCTTTGAATAATCACTCTTAAACAAATTTATGATTTCATTGACAATATCTTGAGGCTCAGCCAATTTTCCTTTTCCGTAATCTCCACAAGCTAATCTGCCTGATACAGGCTCTATAAATTTATATCCTAATCTTTTTAAAATATCTATATTCCTCTGAACAATAGGATTATTATACATATTTGTATTCATAGCTGGTGCTATCAGTACTGGCGCTTTAGTAGCCATAACAGTAGTTGACAACATATCATCAGCTATTCCATTTGCTATTTTCCCAATAATATTTGCCGTAGCTGGAACTATGAGAAATAAATCTGCTTTTTGTGCCAAAGAAATATGCTCTATATCCCATGTTTTTGGTTCTGCAAACATATCGGTTACTACATAATTTTGAGATATAGATTGAAAAGTTAATGGTGCAACAAATTTAGCAGCTGACTTAGTCATTATTACATTAACATTTGCAGAAAGTTTTTTTAATCTGCTTACAACATCTACCGCTTTATATACTGCAATACCGCCTGTTACACCCACTACAACATTTTTATTCTTTAACATTTATTACACCCCTAAATTATTCATCTAAATCAATTTTTTCATATGTAATTTTACCTTCATATAGTTCTTGAGTTGCAATAGAAACAGGCTTATTTGATTCTAAATCAGTTAACTTCTCATACCCGTCAATTAACTGTCTAGCTCTCTTTGCTGTTGCTATTACAAGAGTATATCTACTGTCAACTTTTTTTAATAACTCATTGATTGATGGATATAACATTACTTTGCCTCCTCCTTATATTTTTGTATTAATTTATATATATCATCTTTTACACGACATTTTTCTGCTTCAATAATGGAAATTAATTTAGAAATTGAATTTTCCAGCTTATCATTTATTATATAATAATCATATTTGTCAATAAAATCAATTTCTCTAAATGCAGCTTTTAATCTTTTCTCTATACTTTCTTTTGAATCTGTTCCCCTATTAACAATTCTATTTCTCAATTCTTTCATACTAGGTGGTAAAATAAAAATAAATACTCCTTCAGGATATTTCTCTTTTATTTGAAGAGCACCTTGAATATCTATTTCTAATAATACATCTTCTCCATTATTTATATGTTCTAAAACATATTTTTTTGGAGTTCCATATAAATTTCCATATACCTCTGCATATTCCCAAAACTCATCTTTATTTATCATATCTTGAAAATTTTCTTTACTAATAAAATAATAATTAACTCCTTCTAACTCTCCATTTCTCTTTTTACGAGTAGTAGCAGAAATAGATAATTTAATATCCGGTCTTCTCTTTAATAATTCTTTACATACAGTTCCTTTACCTACACCAGACGGACCGCATATTACAAACAAATTACCTTTTTTCTTCATCTGCAATTCTCCTTTAGTCAGTATTTTGGTTGTTTTCTATTAGTTCTTTACTATTAAATCTTTGTGCCATAGTTTCTGGCTGAACAGAAGATAAAACTATATGATTACTATCACAAATGATTACAGCACGAGTCTTTCTACCATAAGTTGCATCAATAAGTTTTCCCTGTTCCCTTGCTTCATTGATTATTCTTTTTATTGGTGCTGATTCTGGTTTGACTATTGCTATAATTCTATTAGATGAAATTACATTGCCAAAGCCTATATTTACAAATTTTAAATCCATTATTCTCCCCCTGTTATTCAATATTTTGAACTTGTTCTCTTATCTTTTCAAGTTCACTTTTTACATCTATAACATAATTAGAAATCTCTATATTAGAAGATTTTGAACCTATGGTATTGATTTCTCTGTTCATTTCTTGTATTAAAAAATCTAATTTTCTACCAACTGCTCCATCTTCATTAAGAATAGAATTTAACTGCTGTATATGACTATATAGTCTAACTATTTCTTCATTTATATTGCTTTTATCTGCATATATTGCAAGTTCTAAAGCTAATCTACTTTCATCTACTTCTACTTCATTCAAAAGCTCTTTTATCCTATTATAAAGCTTTTCTTTATACTCTTTTACAATAAAAGAGGATTTCTCCTCAATTTTTTTTACCACTTCATAAATTTTTTCACTTCTACATTTAATATCTTCTGCTAATTTAATGCCTTCTTTTTTTCTCATATCAATCAGCATATCAAGTGCTTCTTTAACTGCTGGCTCTAATATCATCCAAATAGATTCACTATCTTCTTCTTTATTTTTTATCTCAAAAACTTCAGGAAAAGATGTAAGCAACGAAAGATTAACTTCATCTTTTAAATTTAATTCATCTTTTATAATTCTTAAAGCATTATAATACTGTTTTACAACCCCAACATTTGGATTTATAACAACATCTTCATCTTTAGATTGCTCAAAAGATATATATACCTCTATTCTGCCTCTTTTTAATCTGGATTTAATTAAACTTCTTATCTTTTCTTCAAAGCAAGATAATTTTTTCGATGCCTTTACAATTATATCATTATATCTATGATTGACAGATTTTATTTCTACAACAAAACTTTTTTGTTCATTACCAGACTCACCTCTACCGTATCCTGTCATACTGCTAATCATATTTTTTCCTCCTACTGTATATAGCATTACCTTCTCCTAATGAATTTATATTATACCACTTATTTAAAAATTTTTTAAGTAATCTTTATAATAATACTTTCCACTACAGATAAATTCAGCTCGACCTTCCATAAATACATTATCATTTTTATCAATGTATATATTAAGCGTTCCACCGGGCACTTCTACCTCAACAATATTATCTACAAAATTTAATAATTTTGCAATATAAACTGAAGCACAAACACCTGTACCGCAAGCTAAAGTTCTGCCAACTCCTCTTTCCCATGTATTAACTATTATTTTAGCTCTACTGAGTATCTTAACAAAATTAACATTTGTCTTTTTGGGATAAATATCATGTTTTTCAATAATTGGTCCAATTTTATTTATCAAATCATCATCTAAATCACTAACAAAAATAACTGTATGAGGTACTCCCATTAATATAGATGAAACATTAAACTCTTGACTGCTTATTATTATTTTTTCATTTATAAATTTTTCCTTATCAGTCTTAACAGGTACATCTTGAGAATTTAAACTAGGCTTTCCCATTTCAACTAAAATTTTGTCAATTTCATCATTTTTTATAGATACTTTTATTTTTTTTATGCCAGCTAAAGTTTCAACTGTAAATGTTTCACTTTTTACTATATCATTATCATATACATACTTTGAAAAACATCTTATACCATTACCACACATTTCGGCTATAGAACCATCAGCATTGTAAAAAATCATCTTTACATCAGCCACATCTGACTTATCAACAATCATCAATCCATCTGAACCTACTCCAAAATGTCTATTACAAATTGCCTTTGCAAGATTTGAATAACCCAAATCACCTATATTCTGCTTCTCTAGTATTATGAAGTCATTACCTGCCCCGTGCATTTTAGTAAAATTCAAAATAAAACCTCCTTTGTTTTAGCCATCAACAGTCATTTAAAATCAAACTTTAAGTATCATTTTCTTTTATTTTATACAAATTAATGATATACTTTACAATGAATTTTAATTATAAATAAATGGAGGGATACTATGCCTTTTGATGGCTTTGTCATAAATTCACTTATAAAAGAATTAAAAAATACATTAATAAACACGCGTATAAATAAAATATATCAAAGTGATTCCGATGAGCTGATAATTAAATTAAAAAATTCTACTAAAAATAATATACTACTAATTTCTGTTAATAGCAATTATCCTCATATATGTTTAACAAATGAGCAAAAAGAAAATCCTTTGACTCCTCCAATGTTTTGTATGCTGCTCAGAAAACACATACAAAATGGAAAAATAGTAGACATAAATCAAGTTGAATTTGAAAGAATAATTATATTTACAATAGAAAGTTATGATGAACTCGGAAACCGCTGTTTTAAAGAACTTATAGTAGAAATCATGGGAAAACACAGCAATATAATATTAGTTGATGGAAATTCAAAAAAAATTATTGACAGCATAAAAAGAATACCTTTAAACATAAGCCGTCAACGTCAAGTTTTACCCGGACTTAAATATATTAATCCTCCTTCTCAAGGAAAAATTAATATCTTTGACTGCAATTTTGAAAACTTTTTAAACAAAATCAGTGAATTTAAAAAAACTGAACCAGTTTATAAAGTATTATACAAATCTTTTCAGGGTGTAAGTCCAATTGTAGCAAAAGAAATTTGTTTGCGATTAAATATAAATTTTGATGAGCACATTGAAAACATAAATCAAAATCATCTAAAACAAATATGGTTACAATTTACAGCTATAAAAAAAGATTTAGATTCATATAATATATTTCCAAATATAGTTTCAGAAATAAATAACAAAAAATATATAGATTTTTCATCTCTTGACCTAAAAATATATAACGAAAAAATATTTAAAAAATTATTTTTCAATTCTATAAATGACACTATTAAGCATTATTACTATGAAAAAGCTAAATATGAAAAAATAAGACAAAAATCATCAAATTTGAAAAAACTAATAAGCACAAAATTAGATAGTCTTTACAATAAACTTCAAAAACAAAAAGAAGAACTGCTAATTGCTAAAGATGCAGACAAATATAAATTATACGGAGAATTAATTTTAGCAAATTTATACAAAATATCTAAAGGAATGAATGAAATAGAAGTTGAAAATTATTATGATGAAAATTTATCAAAAATAACAATTCCTCTAGATGTGAGATTAGAGCCAAATGAAAACAGTCAGTATTATTTTAAAAAGTATAATAAATTTAAAAATGCTTTAAAAAAAATATCTACTCAAATAGAAGAAACAAAAAAAGAAATAGAATACTTAGAAAACGTGCTAACTAGTATTGAAAATGCAGATGATGTTCAAATTATTGAAGATATAAAAGATGAATTAATACAGCAAAATATTTTTAAAAGAAAAAATAAATCTTCCAAAAAGGCAAAACAAAATATTTCTCTACCAAATAAGTATTTATCTAGTGATGGTTTTATTATAGAAGCTGGAAAAAATAACAGACAAAATGATTATTTGACTTTAAAAGCTTCTTCTAAAAATGACATATGGTTTCATACAAAAGAAATACCAGGTTCTCATGTAGTTATCAAAACTAACGGACTTGATGTTCCTAAAAGCACCATTATAGAAGCTGCAAAAATTGCCGCATATCACAGTAAGGCAAGATACTCAAGTAATGTTCCAGTTGATTATACATTAATTAAATTTGTTAAAAAACCTTCTGGAGCAAAACCCGGTATGGTTATATACGATAACTACAAAACAATTTATGTTACGCCTGACGAAGAAGATATAAAAAAATTACAAACACAAAGAAAATAATTCTTTGTGTTTGTAATTTTTTTAATTTTTTTCATATATAATCACTTCATTTTTTCCATCAACTTCACTAACGTGTACTCCTATAACTTCTTTTTTTGAAGTTGGTACATTTTTTCCAACATAATCTGGTCTTATAGGAAGTTCTCTATGTCCTCTATCAACTAAAACTGCAAGTTGAATGTTTTTAGGTCTACCTATATCCATAATTGCATCCATAGCAGCTCTTATAGTACGCCCTGTAAAAATAACATCATCTACTAAAACAACGCATTTATTTTCAATATCAAATGAAATATCTGTACTGTTAACTACCGGATTATAATCTACTTTAGTCAAATCATCTCTATATAGAGTAATATCCAAAGAACCTACTAAAACATCTTCATTTTCTATTTGTTTTATTTTTTCTGCTATCTTTTTTGCCAAAGGAACTCCTCTCGTATGTATACCTATTAAGACTACATTTTCAACACCCTTATTCTTTTCTATAATTTCATGTGCCAATCTAGTTAACGACCTATTTATTGCCTTTTCATCCAAAATTTTTGCTTTTACTTTCATAATACAAATTACCCCTTTCACATATTTATAAAAGGCATGAATAATTATAATTTATAATTGCAATTTTAGTATAATCAATATACAACATAAATCAAGAAATTAATTCTATTTTCCTTAAAATTTCTTTAAAATAAGTAGGCAGCTGACTATCAAACTCAATATATTCCAAAGTCGAAGGATGTATAAAACCCAGTTTTTTAGCATGTAAAACTTGTCCTTTAAGATTAAATTTTTCTTTTTTTATTCCATATAAAGGGTCTCCCACAAGAGGATAACCAATATACGACATATGCACTCTAATTTGATGAGTTCTACCAGTTTCAAGTTTTAACTTTACAAGAGTATAGTTTTTATATCTCTTTACTACTTCAAAATGTGTTACAGCCCTTTTGCTGTTATTTTCAGTCACTGTCCATTTTAATCTATTTACAGGGTGTCTTCCAATAGGAGCATCTATTGTTCCAGAATCTTCTTTTATTTTTCCATGAACTACTGCCATATAAATTCTCGTGATGCTGTGCTCTTTTAGCTGCTTTGCTAAAAAATTATGAGCTCTATCGTTTTTAGCAATCATAAGCAATCCCGAAGTATCTTTGTCTATTCTATGTACTATACCCGGTCTTATTATACCATTGATTGAAGATAAATTGTTACAATGATATAATAATGCATTGACTAAAGTTTTAGAATAATGTCCCGGTGCTGGATGAACAACCATTCCTTGAGGCTTATTTACGACTAATACATCATCATCTTCATAAACAATATCTATTGGTATGTTTTCAGGTTCTAATTTAAGTTTTTCAGGTTCTGGTATAGTTATATGTATTTCATCATTTTCATTTACTTTATATTTTTTTGACTCAATTACTTCACCATTGACTTTTACTTTTCCAGATTTTATTAACTTTTGTATATAAGACCTTGAAATGTCATTTAACTCTCTTGATAAATATAAATCTACTCTAGTAGGTTCTACTATATCCTCAACTAATAGTCTAATTACTTCCAAATTATCTACCCCTTTTTATACTGTTTATGTATGATTATATCATATGTTAGTAAACAACTCGACAGTAAAGATATATTCAAACAAAAAATTTCTCTAGTTTTTTGAGTATATATATTATATATAAAAATAGAAGTAAAGCAAATCCTTACTTCTATTTATCTTCCTTATTAATATCATCATTTATTTGTTTTTTATAATATTCTAAGCTTATATCTTCTACATCTTCAACTTTCCCGGAAATACTTCCATCATACATATTGTTATCATACCAATCTAAAGCCATTTTTTTATAATCTGTTTTATTATATCTAGCCACTTCCTGCCATGTATCTTCCCCATCTAAACCACTTAATCTAAAGCTGCCATTAAATATTTTATATGGAGTTTTTAAATACTCTTCTTCTACTGGTCTTGTTTTTAATTTTTCGTTTAATGAAATACTATCCTTACTACACTTCATGCAAAATTCTGTATCAGGTATAATATCAAGTCTGTCAAATTCAATTTCTTTTCCACACTTTTCACAAATTCCATATGTGCCATTTTCTATTTTTTCCAAAGCTTTCTCAACTTTAAGCAAATGCTTTTGTTCTTTATCTTCTAAATTCATCTGCATTTCCATTTCAAAAGTTTCACTTCCTATATCTGCAGGATGGTTATCATATAACGACAATTCTTTATAATAATCTTGAAAAGAACTGTGAATATCTTCATTTATAGTATTTATAGCTTCCTGCTTTTCTCTTAATAATTTTTGCTTGAAATATTCTAGTTTTCTTTTATTCAACTAAATACCTCCTTATATTATCTGTAACTATCTATAATATTCAATAATTCTGCAATGTACCGACCTATTAAAGGTAAATTTACTAACTGCTGTATAATGTAAATAACTAATGCTGCCAAAATAGTAAAGCCTATTGCCATTCCAAATCCACGTGCTAAACCTCCAATAAAATTTACAAATATTAATCTTCTAGGATTATTCATCATTTCTACATATTCTAATATTTTACTTCTTTCTAAATGTATAGAAAAAGATTCTAATTTATCTTCCAAAGATTTAATCCTATTTTCTATCATGATATAAGCACATCCTGTTTTACTATTAGTTATCTACTGTTTATTAGATAATATTATTTTGCCCCTTTTTAAACAAATTATAAAATATACATAAAATAAAAAACTATAGCATTCATATTAGCTATAGTTTTCTTAAAATAAATATTTCTTTATTCTTTTACAATAATTTTTCTTAAATATTTTTCAATATATTTTTTACAATATTACTAGAATTTTCAGCTGCTTCATGAAGAAACTCATTAAAATTAATATGAGCTGTTCCATCTGCTTTATCGGACATCGCTCTAATAATAACAAATGGAATATTATTCAAATAACATGTATGTCCAATAGCAGCTCCTTCCATTTCAGTACAATATCCATTAAATGTTTCCCAAAGAAATTCCTTTTTTTCAGGACTAGCAACAAAAACATCTCCTGACAAAATTCTGCCAATCATTGTCTTATGTTTAGCAGTTTCAGATTTGCTTGCTTTATATGAAATATCAACTAAATTCTTATCAGCTTTAAATATATATGTATCTAATCTAGGAATTTGACCTAAATTATATCCAAAATTTGTAGCATCAAAATCATGCTGTATCACATCTGAGGATATTACAATATCTCCAACATTTAAATCATCATGAATAGCTCCAGCTACCCCTGTATTGATTACATGACTTACCTTAAAATTACTTATTAATATCTGAGTACAAACTGCAGCATTTACTTTGCCAATTCCACATCTAACAAGTACAATTTCTTTTTTTTCTAAAGACCCCACATAAAAATCTATTCCTGCAATTTTCACTACTTCATCAATTTTCATCTGCTCTTTTAAAATATCTATTTCTTCATCCATTGCTCCAATTATTCCAATTCTCATTTTAAATTCCCTCCTAAAAACATAATATTAATCTAAATTCATATCTTCTTCTGAAGTATCTAATAACTTTAATTGAGATTCAAGTAAAGTTTTAAACCTCGTTTTGAAAATTTGAAAATCTTTCTTTAATTCTTCATATTTTCTGTTAATTTTCAAAACTTCATCATTAGCATTTTCAATTATCTTTTTTGCTTTTTCTTCTGCTTCTTTTATTATTAATTCAGCTTTTTTATTTGCATTTACGGCAACTTCCTCAGCTGCACTTTGAGCAACTACTAAAGTATCTTTTAAAGTTCTCTCTATACTATTGTATTTTTCAACCTGTTCCTCTAATAATTTGTTTTTTTCTTTCAAATTAGCATTTTCATTAATCAATTTTTCATAACTTTCAATAATTTTTTCCAAAAATTCATCTACTTCATTTTCATTATATCCTCTGAAAGACTTTGAAAATTCCTTGTTTTCAATATCTAAAGGCGTTATCATGTCCTTCCCCCTAAATCAAACAAATTTTTTTATATTAATTTTATACCTATCTTTTTTAGTTTTTCCTTGTATTTTTTCAAAAATAATTCTTCCTTTTCCTCTATAAGATACCATATCCCCTTCTTCTAAAATATATGAAGGCATATTTATTGGTCTATAATTGACTTTTATTTTCCCCTTTTTTATATCCTCTGCTACTTTATTTCTCGATTCAAAAAAAGATGCTGAACATACTGAATCTAACCTTAAAGATTTTACATTAGCACTGATTTCTTTAAATTCTTCTATTTTAGGAACTATACTATCTATATTACCTATAGACACATTTATACTGAACCTTCCAATTTTCTTAAAATACAGCTCAATAAAATCTGCAACTTCTTCTAATACTAATATTTGAATAATATCCTTATTTATAATAATATCACCTATTTTATCCCTTTTTAATCCTAAAGATAAAATCGCTCCTAATACTTCCCTGTGAGTGAAAACTTTATTTTTAGGCAAGTTTTGTAAATTAATTAATTTTATAGGAAAGTCTATATAATCACTACATAAATAATTAGGATAAAAAATAAATATCTTTCTTTCAGCTTTTTCGTATCCGCCAAAGCCTTTAAATGAAATATTATACAAATTTGTCAGAATATCCTTAAGTATAATATAAAGATATGGGTCTATAAAATCAGAATACCGTATTATCTGCTTTTTTTCTGCTAAAGCTGCCTTATCCAAAATTTTTAATACTTGCATTTTTTGTTCATTATTAAGCAAATACTTTGAAAGTATATCTTTTTTATTCAAACTACCACTCTTTCTATAAAATTGTTATAACAAACCTTGCAAAAAAATCTAAAGCAACAATTGCTAACAAAGGTGAAAAATCTATCGCTCCTTCAATTCCCAATCTATAAAGTAAATTTCTAAAAGGAGATAATATAGGCTCAGTTAAATTATATAAAATTCTAAATATGGGATTTGAAAAATCCCTTACAAACCATGAAGCCAACGCTCTTGCAATAATTAAAAAATTTAAAAAACTAATAAATTTATAAATTGATACCTTTAAAATCCACATTATGTCACCTTCTTTTATCTCAATCATTATTTACTATTTCTGCCAAGGAAAAATGCCTTTATTTTTTAATTCTTCTTTAAAATTACCTGATATGTCTATATTATTAGGTGCTAATATAAATATCCCTTTTGATACTTTTTGAATTTGTCCATCTAGTGCATAAACAGCTCCATTTAAAAAGTCAAAAATCTTTTTAGCTAAATCATGTTCTAAATTTTCCAAATTTATAATAACAGGTTTCCTATTTTTAAGATTGTCTACAATTAGTGGTGCTTCTTCAAAATCATTTGGTTCGTATATAACTACTTTCATTTGAGTAGTAGTATGTATATTGACAATTTTATTTTTCTTAACAGTATTTGTATGCACAGCTGTAGATAAATTTTCTTCATATTCTGGTTCTAATGTTTCTTCATCGTCATAATCATCCAACCCCATAAAAAATTTAACTTTATCGATTAATTTATTTGACATAATTAATTAGCCCCCCATTAATTAAAATAGTTTAATTACTTATTATAGTTTCTCTTTCCAAAGATTCCTGTTCCAATTCTAACTATATTTGCTCCTTCTTCTATAGCAACTAGATAATCATTTGTCATTCCCATTGATAAATACTTCATTTCGATATTTTCATAATTTTCACAATACTTCATGTTTACCTGTTCAAATATAGATTTCATTTCTTTAAAATATTTTCTAACTTCTTCAGGATTTTCTGCATATGGTGCTATAGTCATTAAACCTTTTACTTTTATATATTTAAACCTTACCATTTCATCAATAAATTCGTAAACATCATCAGGATGTATGCCAAACTTTGACTCTTCATTTGCAACATTTATTTGTATTAATACATCTATTTCTCTACTGATTTTAGCAGCTCTCTTTTCTATTTCTTTTGCTAGTTTAATACTGTCAAGAGAATGTATCATATCAACTTTATCAATTATGTACTTTACTTTGTTAGTTTGCAGATGTCCTATCATATGCCATTCTATACTTTTATCTATTTTATCATACTTTTCTAATATCTCTTGCACTTTATTTTCTCCAATAGAAGAAACACCACAGTCTATAGCAAATTTAATTCTATCTACATCTACCGTCTTAGTTACAGCAATAATTTTAATATCTTCCGGATTTCTATTGATTTTATAACATACTTCTTTAATATTTTCTTTTATGTTATAAATATTTTCTTTTATGTTTAACATTTTTACCCTCCCAAACTTAATAAATTATTTCTCCTTCTTTATATTTCTTTCCATTTCTCAAAATTTCATCATATAAATTTATAGTTCTAACTCTGACATAATTATCTCCTTCTTTATTATAATAAAAAGTATTATAGACAATAGCAAAATTCTCATTATAGCCTTTCAACTTAATAGGAACAAATTTTGTCTTTTTATTAATATCCAAAACATATACTCCTAACTTTCCATCCTTTTCTACAATTGAATCTCTATGAATTTTTAATCCCTTATAATGTTTTTTTATAATTTCTAACTTTAACTTTCTCTCCTTATTGAAATTTTTAGCATACTGATTAGTTTCAATAACGATTAATCCTTTATTTTTCTCAATAAATATATCTTTTACTCTTCCATCTATTTTATCTCCATAAAAATCTATTGTTACTTTTTGACCTTTTTTAAAAGTTTTGCTCTCTTTTATATCTGTAAAAACAGCAATATTCCAAGAAATATTATCTATAATTTTAAATATAGGCTGTCCATAAATAACTTTGTTTAACTTAAGATTATTCAATTCTACATTAAGTGAATCAAAAAAATCATATTTAATATTTCCCACATTCTGTGGAGTCAGTATTTCCTCATATCCATCTATATTATAACTAATAATACCCGAATCAATACTTTTAATCTCATATAATGAACCTTTTATTTTACTTTCTAAAATTTCTTTTTGTGCTTTTAAATTTTCAAGATTAGCACCTGAAAAACTTTTATCTCCATTTATTCTTCTTTTTTTATCTATCAAACTTTTTAAATCTTTTTTTAATATATTTACTTTATAATAATTTCCTATAAACACATTTTGTTTAATTTCATAGATTAAATTATCAATTTCAGAATTAATTTTTTCAATATCGGCATCAAAAATGTTATTCTTATTAGCTTGAATTTCTTTTATACGATTATTTAATTCTACTAACTTAGCCTTATCGTCCTCACTTATCTGATTACTAAATATTTCAGCTACCTTACACCCTTTCTCAACTTTCTCTCCTTCTTCCACAAAGTATTTTATCTCCCCTTCCGCCGGAGAAGTTATAACTTTTTCATTTCTTACAATCAAACATTCATAACTCCCTTTTTCTACTATTTCTCCATATTTTACAATTTCTGAAGAAGGCTGTCCTATAACAAAATCAAATATAACCTTATATATAAAATAAATAATAATTATTGCAAAAAACCATGTTCTAGCTATATTTTTTCTTTTTTTTCGTCTCTTTTTCATTATTATATCACCTTAATTATTAATTCTTCAAAATCAAATGATTTCCTTTTATTTTTAATAAAATTATTTATAGTAATTATGTCCTGTATTTTTGTCATTCTATGACGAAATATGCAAAAAAAATTTTAAAGACTACAAAAGTAGTCTGTATTTACTTCTAAATTACAAATTTTAAATCTTAAAAAATATTTTAAATTCAATATTTTGCAAAAATAGTTTGTAACTTAACTAACTCTTTATAGATAATAATTATATCCTCAAATGATAAAAAAAAACTATGACTAATGTCATAGTGGAAACTGGTCTGGGTGAGAGGATTTGAACCTCCGACCACTAGAACCCCATTCTAGTGCGCTACCAAGCTGCGCTACACCCAGACAAAAATTTAACTTACATCTATATTATACAAAAAATACTATAATAATCAAGCTACTTTTTTTATTTATATATTTTAAAATTCAAATATATTCTTTATAAATTTGCTAAAGTATAATACAAATTAAAGTTCCGCTGCCTTCATTTACAATTTTTTGAATAGTTCTTTGAATTTTACTTCGTACATCTTCCGGCATCATAAATAATTTGTTTTGAAGCTGTTCTTTAACTAAGTCATGTAAAGATTTTCCAAACATATTTGTTTCCCATATTTGTTTCGGATCTGACTTAAATTCATCTAGCAAATATTTTAACAAATCTTCACTTTGCTTTTCTGTTCCAACTAGTGGTGAAACTTCTGTTTTTATATCTGCTCTTATTAAATGTAAAGAAGGTGCATTTGCTCTTAATTTTACTCCAAATTTATTGCCCTGTCTATATATTTCTGGTTCATCTAATTCCAATTCGTCTAATTCTGGTGGTACTACTCCATATCCAAAGTTTTTAGCATTGTTAAGAGCTTCTTCAACTCTATCATATGCTCTTTTTGCTTTAGCAAAAGACCTCATCAAACTCAATAGTTGATGGTCTCCTTCTATCCTATATCCAGTAAATTCTTCTAAAATATCATAAAATAATCCTTCTTTAGTATCCATATCAATTGATGCTATTCCCTTTCCAAGATTTATATTAGATATATCTGCTCCTGTTATTATATCTAATCCATAAAACTTACTTACTAATGTTTTAATGTCTTTAATTTTCTTAGTCCCTTCAAGAGATTCTTTAATTGTATTTAATATTTGATTTTTAAGCCAATGATTTAATTCTAATCCTTCTATCCACTTTGGAAGATTTATTCTTATTTCTTTTACTGGAAATTCAAACAATATACTTTCAAGAACTTTATTTATATCTTCTATTTCCATTTTCAAACAGTTCATAGGAATTACTGGAACACCATATTTTTCCTCTAAATCTTTTTTTAGTTTTAAAGTCTGCTGAGAATCTGGATGAACTGAATTTAAAATTATGACAAATGGTTTATTAAGTTCTTTTAGCTCCTTTACAACTCTTTCTTCTGCTTCAATATAATTTTCTCTGCTAATTTCTGTTATACTTCCATCTGTTGTAATTATAAGCCCTATAGTAGAATGGTCAGTAATTACTTTTTTTGTTCCTATCTCTGCAGCTTCTTCAAAGGGAATTTCGTTTTCAAACCATGGTGTCATAACCATTCTTGGAACACCATCCTCTTCATGTCCCAATGCTCCTTTAACTATATAACCAACACAATCTATCATTCTTACTTTGAATTTTGCATTTTCTTTCAAAGATATTTCTATAGCTTCATTTGGAACAAATTTAGGTTCAGTAGTCATTATAGTCTTTCCAGTTCCACTTTGTGGCAATTCATCTTTTGTTCGTTCTTTTTTATATACATTTTCAATATTTGGTATAACTAATAAATCCATAAATCTTTTTATAAAAGTAGATTTACCTGTTCTAACTGGACCAACAACACCTATGTATATATCCCCGTCTGTTCTCTCAGATATATCTTTATATATATCGAATCCTTCCATATTTACCCTCCTTATCACAAAGAATAATTTGTACATTTTTAATGGCCAACTATTAACACTATAAATATATGTCTATTTTTATAAAATATTACTTTTTTATGTAGTAAAATTCTCATATTAGTTTCTATGCTTTATACTGTAAATTATTAAAGTTTTAATTTTAATTTAACAAAAAACTAAAAAAGAGTAAGAATATGCTACTATTCCTACTCTCATATATTTTAAATTTAATATAGCTTTTAATTTTAAATTTCCTACTTCGGTACATTCTTTAATATTTTTCCTAACATATTAAGCATTGATGCCTTATCAACTGCTCTTTGAGCAACTAAATCTACTTTTCCTATTTCTTTACCATTTGAATCATATACTATAATCTCTCCTACTTTTTCATTTTTTTGAATTGATGCTTTAATCATTTTAGGTAAAATAACTTCTTTTTTTACTGAATCTTCCTCGCCTTTTTTAACTAATACTTTTAATCCTTCCTTAGCTATTACATTTATTTTATCTACTTTACCTTTTTCTACACATACTTTATCTATAATTTCACCTTTTTTTGCAATCAACACTGAATTGTAATTTGCAAAACCATAGTCAAGTAATTTTTTTGCTTCTTGAAATCTTATCTTTGAAGTAGGTGCACCTAATATTACAGCTATAAGTGTAAGATTATTTCTTGTAGCTGAAGCTGATAAACAATATCTGGCTTCTTGAGTAAATCCTGTTTTAATTCCATTTGCCCCAGAATATGTTCTTATAAGTCTATTTGTATTTGTAAGTTCTAAAGTAGACTGCTTTCTTTTTCCAACTTTCATTGTAGACATCCATATAGTCAGCCATTTATGAATTTGAGGATATTTTAACAGTTCTCTAGACATAACAGCTATATCGTATGCAGAAGTATAATGCCCCTCCTCTGGAAGTCCATTTGTATTCTTAAATTGAGTATCTTTCATACCTAATTCCTTAGCTTTCTCATTCATTTTTTTAACAAATAATTCTTCACTTCCTGCTATATATTCTCCTAAAGCTACACAAGCATCATTTGCTGAAGCAACTGCAATTCCCTTTAAAAGTTGTTCAACAGTTTTTTCTTCTCCGGGCTCTAAGTATAATTGACTTCCCCCCATACTTGCAGCTCTTTCACTTATAACTACTTTGTCTTGAAGTGAAATTTTCTTTGTTTCTAAAGCTTCCATTGCCAAGAGCATTGTCATAATTTTTGTAACACTTGCTGGCGGTAATTTCTCATGTGAATTTTTTTCAAAAATAATCTTTCCACTATCTGCATCTATTAAAATTGCTGACTTTGCATTTACATCAAATTCTTTTGCAATTGAAAAAATTTGACTATTAAAAAATAATAACATTATACAAATTATAAAACTCATCTTTCTAAAAAATTTATTATATTTCATCAAAATACCTCCTAATTAATTTCTTATTTTTATATTTTCCACTGTTATTTAACCTTATTCATATAAAGGAAAATATAAAAAGGCTGTAAATTTTTACAAATTTACAGCCTTTTTAACAATTTTAAATAAACAATATATATTTTTTATATTACAACTTATATTAAAATTTCTCTCAATATACCTTTTACAAGTTTTATGAATTTAGGTCTTGTCCTATTTGCAACTTCAACAACTTGTGAATGTTCTAATGGTTCAAGTCCATCTGCAATAGCCATATCAGTTACACAAGATATACCTAAAACACGAAGTCCTGCATGTCTAGCTACTATCACTTCTGGAACAGTTGACATTCCAACTGCATCTGAACCTATTGTCCTCAACATTCTAAGTTCTGCTGCAGTTAAATAATTTGGTCCACTAATTGCAGTATATACTCCTTTTTTCGTTTCAATGCCTAATTTTTCTCCTACTTTTTGACCTAGATTTATAAGACTTTTATCATAAGCAGTAGACATATCAGGAAATCTTGGACCTAAACTTTCATCATTCGGTCCTATTAATGGATTATTTCCCATAAAATTAATATGGTCCTCTATAAACATAATAGCTCCCGGATAAAAATCAGGATTCATTCCACCGCATGCGTTAGTAACTAAAATCATCTGTACTCCCAACTCTTTCATAACTCTAACCGGAAAAGTAACTTCCTGCATAGTATATCCTTCATAATAGTGAAATCTACCCTGCATAGCTACAACATTTTTTCCTTCTAATGTACCTATAACCAATTGTCCCTCATGACCTTCAACTGTAGAAATTGGAAAATTAGGAATTTCCTCATATTTTACAATTACTTTATCTTCTATTTCATCAGCTAAACTTCCAAGTCCTGAACCAAGTATCAGCCCAATTTGCAAAGTTAAATTTGTTTTACTCCTAATAAATTCAGCTGACTCAACTATCTTTTCTTTTAAATCCCTCATCTTTTGACTCCTTTCTCTTTTCTCACAACCTATTAACTTTTTATTTTAAAATAAGTTCTTTAAAACTCGTTCCTACCTGCGTCTTTTGAACATCAAAAATATCAGCAATTGTAGCTGCAATATCTGCAAATGTTTTTCTCGTTCCTATATTCACACCTGATTTTATCTTATCTCCATATACTAAAATAGGTATATATTCTCTTGTATGGTCAGTTCCTTTATAAGTAGGGTCATTTCCATGGTCAGCAGTAATAATTAACATATCATCTTCTTTTAAACTTTCCAAAAGTTCTGGTATTCTAGCATCTAATTCTTCCAAAGCTTTTTTATAACCTTCTACATTACGTCTATGCCCATATTTAGAATCGAAATCAACTAAATTAGTAAATATTATACCTTTATTATCCGTTTTTAAAAATTCTATCGTCTTGTCAACTCCATCCATATTATCCTTAGTATGTATGGATTTTGTTATTCCCCTTCCATTAAAAATATCTTCTATTTTACCAACAGCCATTACATCATATCCATTTTCACTTACAATATCTAGTATAGTCTTTCCAAAAGGGTCTAATGAATAATCTTTTCTATTTGACGTCCTTTCAAAACTGCCCGGCTTTCCTACAAATGGTCTAGCTATAACTCTTGCGACTTGATGCTCTCCTCTTAATATTTCTCTAGCAATTTCACACATTTTATAAAGTTCATTTAAAGGAATTACTTCTTCATGTGCAGCAATTTGAAATACACTATCTGCTGAAGTATATACAATTGGATTACCTGTCTTAATATGTTCTCTACCTAATTCTTCAATAATTACTGTACCAGACGCAGGTTTATTTCCCAATACTTTTCTTCCTGTAAGTTTTTCAAATTTTTCTATAACTTCTTTAGGAAAACCATTTGGATAAGTTTTAAAAGGTTCTTTTATATATAATCCTGCTATTTCCCAATGACCTGTTGTAGTATCTTTTCCATTAGATATTTCCATAGATTTACCATAGCAACCTATTGGATTTGAAATTCCTTTAATGCCTTCTATTCCATCTATATTTCCTAAACCTAATGATACTAAATTAGGTAAATCTATTCCTCCTGTCTTTTTAGCAATATTACCTAAAGTATTAACTCCTATATCTCCAAATTTTTCTGAATCAGGTAAAGCTCCTATTCCTACACTGTCCATTACTAAAATTATCACTCGATTTATCATTTTTCTTCCTCCTTACATAAATAATAAATACCCTTTTAGATTATATTTTAATCTATTTGCATATATAATATAATAAATTTAAAATTTATTTTACAAACTATATATCTAATGCCTACAATTTCTTATAAAAAAACGTTTTAATTTTAAAAGAATGAAAAAAGCCTACATTAGGCTCTAGGATGTGTTTTATTGTAAACTTCTCTTATTCTGTTTTTAGTAAGCTGCATATAAATTTGAGTAGTAGATATATCTGAATGTCCCAACATTTCCTGTACTGATTTTAAATCTGCTCCATTTTGAATTAAATGCGTTGCAAAAGAATGTCTCAGTGTCTGAGGAGTAATTTTTTTATTTATATTTGCTTTTTTAGTATACCTCTTCATTATTTTCCAAAATCCTTGTCTTGTCAACCTTTTTCCATAATAATTTACAAACAGTGCTTTTTCATCTTTTTTAGCTAATTTTGACCTATATTTGTTAACATACGTTTCTAATGCTCTTTTTGCCAAAGAACCTATCGGAATAACTCGCTCTCTTTCTCCTTTTCCTTGACATCTAATAAAACCTAATTCTAAACTTATATCATCTATATTAAGTGAAACTAGTTCTGATACACGTATTCCCGTAGCATAAAGTAGTTCTATCATTGATTTATCCCTTGCCCCTATACTGGTATTTTCATCAGGCTGTTCCAATAATCTTTCAACTTCACTCAAACTCAAAACACAAGGCAATTTTTTTTCAGCTTTTGGAGATTCAAGATTAAAAGTAGGATCGTTCTTTATAATATTTTTATTTAACATATACTGATATAAAGACCTAATCGATGCTAGATTTCTAGAAATTGTTGATGCAGCACGTCCTCTTTTTTGAAGATAAAGTAAATAAGTTATAATAGTTGTCTTGTTAGCTTCTTGATAAGTTGCTTTTCCTTTTTCTTTTAAATAATCAGCAAATTGTTTTAAATCTCTCTTATATGATTCTAATGTATTATCGGACAACCCTTTTTCTATTTCTAAATATGTAATAAATTCACTGAGAATTTCTTTCATTTTTTAATAAACTCCTTTATATATCTTTTTTCTGTAAAGATTTTTTATATACTATTCAACAATTATATTAAAAACCCTTTTATATTTTAAAAATATTTCATTAAAGTATCAAGAATTTGTATAAATTTTTTACATATATACTGAAAGATATTTAACAAATAAAGGAGATATATACGCTTCTATTATACAGCCTAAAGCTATAAAAATATACACTATAGCTATAACTGTACTATATACAAAAAATTGATTTAAGATATTATTGTGCACATTTTTTTCCACTTTGCTTTTAATAAGCATAACTGAAAAACTTATACCTAAAACTCCTGTAACTATTATTCCTGGTATTATTATAATATTTTGTGGCAAAAGAGAAAATATAGAAAATATTAAACCCTTTAATCCCTTCTGCTTTATTATAAATCCAACTGTAAATCCTATTATAAACCCTCTCAATCCTATCAAAAACAGTATTGCTGGTATACCAATAATAGTTACTCCTAAAATCCAAATCAATACCCCTGTCTGTAAATTATTTATTAATGACTGCTTTAATATAGCAAAATTATCAATTGTCTTTGTATCTACAATTTTAAAAAAATTTTCTAAATATGCAATTAATTCCCCATTTTCACTATCACTTAATGCTTTTGTAGTAAAAGCACCAGAAGAAATACCTATTAAAAAAAACATAATAACAACAAAATACGTAATAATATTTCTTTGAATATGTTTAATCAATACATTATTTACTTTTCTCATCAAAATAAAAACCTCCCTTCTTTTTAGTACATGCTATTAAATAGTATGCTTAGAAAGGAGGTTATATGTCTTTTTAATTTTAATTTTTATTTTACATATTCAATGAATTTTTTATATACAATATTGCTATTATTGTCTTAGCATCTTTTATTTCTCCATTTTTAATCATTTCTAAAAGCTCTTCAATTTCATATTCTTTTATTTCTATGTATTCATCTTCATCTGGCCTTGCTTCTCCCTTTTCCAAATTTTTAGCTATAAAAAGACTGATTACTTCATTTGAAAAACCCGGAGAAGTATAAAACTTGAATAAATATTCTATATTTTCACTTGTATATCCAGTTTCTTCTAAAAGCTCTCTCTTAGCACATTCTTTTGGCTCTTCTCCTATCTCCAACTTCCCTGCTGGGATTTCAAGTAGCTTTTCTTCTACTGATTTTCTGTATTGTTTGACCATAATAATTTTATTGTCTTTTGTTATAGGTAATATTGCCACTCCACCGGGATGTTCTACAATTTCCCTCTTAGAATATTTTTTATCAGGAAGTTCTACTGTATCTACTCTTAAATTAATTATTTTTCCCTGATATATTTTATCAGATTTTATTGTTCTTTCATTAATCATATTAACTAACTCCCCTTTTACTTTATTATTTATACTCTACAACTCATTTTTTCAGCAACATATTTAGCATTAACTCCTGCACTGATAAAATATTCAAAATCACTTTTAAAATTTCTACCCATAGTATTCATAATTATATCAGAGTTTTCTAATACATTTATTATATCATTAAAATCCATATAATATATATTATGTTTTATGTGAATTTTATTGTCATTAATTTGCTTAATAATATATTTAAGCCTCCAATCATCAAATTTAGGAATAACTAAATTTGATGATGTCTTTGAAATCTCACTTAGAACAGTTATAGTATGATGACTTAACCCAAAATGTCTTAATCTCTTGTCTTTAAAACTTATCCGAGGAATACAAATTGGAAATCCCCCTAAAGTATTAACTGCATCAATTATATATCCTTGTTCAATTCCTGTAAAACCATATTTGGTTCCAGTTCCAACTATCCCCGGTCCCATTGATACTATGCATATATCACAATTCATTATATTTTTAGCTGCAATTAAAGCATTATAAATGTTTACACATTCATAATCACCACCAAAAGAATGTCCAATCGTTATAGTACCATCAATATATCCTTTTTCTTTTAAAAAAAAGACATTTTCACTAAAATCAATTGGAAGTGCACCACCATCAGTCATAATATAACATATCTTCAAATTTCTATTATATTTTTTTAAAACTACTGTTACAGGTGGTAATATACTATGAAGCCCTCCAATTAAAACGGGCATATTATTTAAAGAATCAAAGTTATTAAATATTTCATGATAACTGCTATCTTGTTCTTCACAAGCATAAACTTTGATTTGCAAAGGTGTATAGCGTAATTTCATAATATGTCCTTTACATTTACTTTCAACAGTCATATTGTTTAAATTACTGAGTACATAATGGTATCCTCCCGTTCCCAGATTTAAGTCTACTGCCGTAGTATTAACAATTACCCAGTTTCCAACTTTTAAATTATTTACAAAAATATTATATGCAATCGCCTTTTCTAATTTTTCATTTATTTTAACTAAAACTTCTATACAGTTTTTTCTTATACTGCAAATTTTTACAACTTTTCCAACTTTTAAGTTTAACATCTAGTTTATGTCCTCCTAAAGCTGTTAAATATTTATCTTCCAATACTATCAATATACCTCAATATTTTATTTTTTAATATTAAATCAGAAAGAGAATATTTTTCACAATAGACATGAACAGATATTAAAAATAAAACTAATCCTATTTTAAAACTTAATTGTAAAGCAGTTCCTATTATACCTAATGTTACTCCTATAATATTTGCTCCTGTATCTCCTATCATGCTTATTTCTCTTAAATCATAGGGTAAATATGCAATAGTTATCGCCATAGTAATCAGTAAAAAATAGTCATAAATTCCATTTAATAAAATTAAAAATATGACTGAAATCAACAAATGAATTTTTAAGGCTCTACCGGGTCTTAAATCTAATAAATTAATAAAATTTGTAAAAAGACTTATCAAAATAAAATTAATTACAAAGTCAAATATATTTTTAGAAATTAAAAAACTAATAAATACCGAAATTAGTCCGCCAAATACTGCTTTTATACCTCCCGTTGTCAAATCTCCATTTATTAATTTTTTTATATGTCCCTTAAACCCTTTTACATTACTACTGCCTAAAAAATCATCAATTATTCCCACTAAACCCATCGTCAAAACACCTATCAAATATATCAAAACAAAATTTTTATCAATATATTTAAAATAAGTAAAAAATAACATCGTCATTAATAAAATATTAAATACATATATAATTCCCATTCCATAAATTATTAAATTGCCCCTATAATTTTTCATTAAACATTTTGATTTAAAAAGAAATTTTTTCAACATAGGAATTGTTAATTTTGAAACAACAAATGCAGATAAAAATATAAAATACTTCATTTATTACACCTCAATGCTCTTAATAACAAAGTAGTTAAGATTTCATAAAATTGCCTACTTCTGTGTAAAAATCCTTTTATATCACGACCTGTTATTCTATGCTTCATATCAACTTCTACTTGCTTAATAGAATATCCTAAGTTTAATATATCTATTGTCATTCCTACTTCTACTCCAAATTTTTTAGGTATCTTTTTTATTTTTTTTAAAACTTCTACCTTAAATGCTCTTTGACCTGAAAGACTATTATCAAAATCTATATCTGTAAAATATTTAACTCCTTTTTTGGATAAAAATTTTACAAATCCAAATCCTCCTTTTTTATTTCCAAAAGTTTTAAATTTTGCAATAGTTACATCACATTCATTTCTTAATAAAGGCTTTATTAATTTATCTACTTCTATGGCACTCTCTCCTAAATCAGCATCTAAAAATACTACTATATCACTTTTATTAGTTACGCATTTTAATCCACAACTTAGTGCATAACCCTTGCCTTTATTTGTATTTAAACGTATAACACATACTCCAAATTTTTTTGCTATATAAGCTGTATCATCTTTTGAACCGTCATCTATTACTACTATGTGATTTACGTACCTCGATTTCTTTACAGATTCAATTGTTTTTCCTATTCTTTTTTCTTCATTATAAGCAGGTATGAGTACAGATATATTCATAAGTTACCCCTTTTTTAATTATTTGAAAATTTTTCAACCATTTCATTTTCTCTATTTTTTGCTAAATCTAATATCATAATCAATATCAATTTCATATATTTGCTATCTAAATTATCAATTGATAATTCTCTATTTTTTGTATAAAAATATACATTCAAAAAATCAGAAGTACTATGCTCAAAAAATACAAATGGTATATTTAAATCTCCAATTTCCTTATCTATTTCAAACTTTATATTTTTTATATCTTTTAAATTTTCTTTAAAAACTCCATCTATAATAACTATACAATCTAATTTTTCTTTAAAACCATATCTATAATCAAATTCTAACTTGCTATCATCTCTCAAATATTCAATTATTTTATCTGATAAACTATTTTTATTCATTTTGTTTATTGAAATTTCATAAATGTTTTTTATTCCCATTTTTTTAAGTAAATTAAATGTCTCTAAGTGTTTCCTTTCATCTTCATCGTAAAATTTAATGAAAATAATATTAAAATCTTTCTTATTATTCATAATCATTAAATTTTCAATTTTTTTTAGAAATTGTTTATATCTATTATTCTCAATTTCCAATTTTTCAATTTTATCCATAAGCTTACTATTTTCTCTTTTATATATATCAAAATCTTCTTCTATTTGAGCAACCAATTCTCTTTGCTGCTGTATAAACAACTGCTGACTATCTAGTAATGCACCTATAAAAATACCTATACTCAAGGATAAAAATATCGATATTATAGTTGTAACAAAATATTTCATATTTATTACCATAGTATCCCCTTCAATTTAAGTATGAGTTTAAGTCTTATTTCTAATAATTTTAATATCTGATGGCTAAATGGAGAAAATATAAAAACTGTTAAAATTGGAACTAGTGATGAAAATAAAATACTAAAAAAATATGTGAGTTTAAATTTTTCTCTATATAATTTATTCACTCCTTTAGCATCAATTAGTTTAGAACCGACTTTTAATCTTACTAAAAATGTACTTGCCATTCCCTTTCTTCCCTTTTCTAAAAAATCAATCATATCTGTATGTGTACCAACGGCAACAATAAAATCTGCTTCTTTTTCATAAGCTAATAATAAAGCTATATCTTCACTAGTACCCGGTGATGGAAATATTTTGCACTCTAATCCTAATTTTTTTATTCTATTTAACCCGGGCGAATTACCATTACTATAAGCATGTACTATTATTTCTTTGCTAATTTTAAGACATTCATCAGAAACACTGTCCATATCTCCTATTAAAATATCTGGCTTATAACCAAATTCTAAAAGTGCATCTCCACCACCGTCAACTCCTATGAGTATAGGTTTCACTTCTCTTATATAATGTTGAATTGCCCGTAAATCTTTTTTATAATCTCTTCCTCTTACAACTATAAGAACATGTTTATTCTTTAAATTCACATCAATTTCAGGAACCTTTAAATTTCCAATAATTAAATTTTTTTCTTTTTTGGCATATTCCAAAGTATTTTCTATAAATTTATCAAGTTCTACTTCAATATTTCTCTTTGCCTGTGCAATTCTCTTATTTATTATTTCTTCTGTCAATATAACTCCAGAACCTATATATTTATTATTTTCATAAATTTTATCATTAATAACAGTTATATAACTATTTTCCTTGATTTTTTCAAATATATTTTGATTATCTAATTCCATTATATTTATACCAGCTTTTATTAAAATAGATGGTCCTTTATTAGGATACTTTCCACTTATTGACTTTTCAGCATTTATAACAAGTTTTGGTCTTTTTTCAACTAGAGATAGTGCTGCAACTTCATCTATATCACGATGTTTTATTACTGCTATATCATTAGGTTTTAATCTTTTAATTAATTTCTTTGTTTTCACATCTTTTTTAGCAATAGATTGTATAAACATTACTACCTCCTTAAAAATTTTCTGTTAAATATAATTAATTTATCATTTACAATCAAAAAAGTTTATTTAATTATAAAATTATCCATTATCTCAACTTTATTATTTCCAATTAATTTCTAAATAATTAAATTTATCAAATAAAAAAAATAAAATATTCTAAACACATCTCCATCATTTCGACTTCTTTCGTTTAAAATATAAAAATATTTTTAGAAAAATGTTGTAATTTAACTATTGCCTCGGAAATAAATTATTTCCGAGGCAATAAAAAACCCTCATTCCTAGTTAATCTCTAAATTAACTGAACGAGGGAAATCATTTATATATTAGGATATTTTCTGTTCAAGTCTTAATTTATCAGCAACCATAGCTATAAATTCGCTATTCGTTGGTTTGCCCTTGCCATTATGTACTGTATAGCCAAATAATTTATTAATAGTATCTATTTTTCCTCTACTCCATGCTACTTCTATAGCATGTCTTATTGCTCTTTCTACTCTGCTTGGAGTAGTATTAAACTTTTGAGCTATACTTGGATAGAGTTCTTTAGTAACTGCACTCAAATATTCAATATTTTGAACAACCATTCCAATTGCTTCTCTTAAGTATAAATATCCTTTAATATGTGCAGGTACTCCAATTTCATGTATAATATTTGTTATTTCAGCTTCAATAGATTTATTTTTATTATTGCTATTATTATATAAAGATTCTACATTTGAAATACTAAATTCTTTCAATGGTCTTTTTCTTTCAATATTTATTTGCATATTCCCTGCTATTTGTCTAATTCTCTTTATAAACACTTCAAAATCAAAAGGCTTTACTACATAATAATCTGCTCCAAGATTAATCGCCTTTTGTGTTATTCTATCCTGACCCACCGCAGATAGAACTATTACCTTTGGTATTTTTTCTAAATCTAATGAGTTTATTTTTTCAAGAACTCCTAAACCATCTAAATGCGGCATGATAATATCTAATATCAATACATCAGGAATTTCCTTAGATAAAAATTCAATAGCTTCTATACCATCTTTAGCCACACCTATTATTTCTAAATCTTCTTGCTTACTTAAATATTCATATAGAATATCACAAAAATCCTTATTATCATCTGCTATCAATATTTTTATATTTCTATTCACTCCAAATACCCCCTTGAAATATGTCTAACACATTACTTAATTTCAATTCGACACAAATTAAAAATATCCTTCTTTATTTTGAAATATTTAAAAAATTTTATTGTAAGCTGATAAAATAAATAAAAAAAAGTTGAGAAATATCTCAACTAGTAGTAATTTAACCCGTTTTTGCCAGTTCTCTATCTATATAATTTTCAATACCTGATTCTTTTAACATCCATTCTATGAAAATACCATATCCCTTAGTTGGATCATTTACAAAAACATGAGTAACTGCACCAATTATTTTTCCATTTTGTATAATTGGACTACCACTCATTCCCTGAACTATTCCACCAGTTTTTCGCAATAATTCTTTATCTGTTATTCTTATTATCATACTTTTATTACCCATTCTCTTTTGTCTATTTATTTTTTCAATTTCTATATCATATTCCTTAATTTTATTATCATCTGTTGTAGTCAATATTTTAGCTTTTCCTAGCTTAATTTCATTTTGAAGTCCTATCTCCAAAGGTCTATTATATTTAGTCCTAACAGGCTCTTTGTATAATTTCCCATAAATTCCATAACTTGTATTTCTATCTAATTTTCCTAGAGGTTCTGTGGTTTCTAAAAATATACCTCTTATTTCTCCTGCATGTCCTCTTTTTCCTTGTTTTATAGATACTACTCTAGATTTAACTATTTCTCCATTTCCTACTGATAATATTTGTCCTGTTTCAACATCAGAAATTGCATGTCCAAGTGCTCCATATATTTTTGTATTAGGTTCGTAAAAAGTAAGTGTTCCAACTCCTGCAGTACTATCTTTTACCCAGAGTCCAATTTTATAATCATTATACAATATACTCTTTACTGGTTTTATAGTAAAATTCATTATATGTTTATTTCTCTTAACTTTTATGTTTATATTTCTATCTTTATATTTGTTTATTATTTCTATAACATGTTCAGCATTTTTTACTTTTTCTCCTTCAATTTCTAATATACTATCGCCAATTTTCAATCCAGCATCTTGTCCTGGATTATGTTTTTGTTTATCTACTCCAACTATTTCTTCTAAACCAACAATTAATACTCCTCTAGTCTTTAATTTAACACCTATAGAATGTCCTCCCGGTATAACTTTTAGTCTCGGTAAAACATCTACTTCAAGCTTTTTTACTGGCACCAGACCAAAAAGATTTATTTGCAGATGAGCTTTTCCCTTTTTAAGCGGAATTATTTCTATCTCATTTTTCTGATTTGAATCTTTATCATCTAAATTACTTATACTTATTGTTTTATTACTATTTAAATTATTTATTTTAAATGGAAATCTTATATTTAATATCCTTCTCTTTCCTTCTATTACATTTATTTGACTAGGATAATTTAAATATTCAATAAAATTTACTATTATAAAACTTAATAAAAAAGTAAATATACAAAATAAAATATTTTTTTTATTTGCTATCTTCAAAAGTTTTCACTCCTCCGCTTAACCACTCCTTTTTATAAAAGAAATAAAAAATGAAAATAAACTCTAATTATAATTTAGCCTAATTTAATACTCATTATTCTATATAAAATATAAGCGTTAAAGAATAAAAAAGTATATATATAAATTCTTATCAAAATTAGTTAAAATAAAAAAAGTTGCTAAATTTTAGCAACTTTTTTATTAAAACCTTCTTTTATTTTATTTGCCAGCTCTATCATTTCCTCAGCATTTTGCAGTGTTAAATCTGTTATATTATTACCTCCAATTAATCTGCTGATTTCTTCTATTCTTTCTTCTTCAGTCAATGTCTTAACTTTTGTCATAGTTTGATCATCATAAAAAACTTTTTCAATAAGTAAATGGTTATCAGCCATAACAGCTATTTGCGGAAGATGTGTAATTGAAATAACTTGATAATTAATAGCAATAAGAGCCATTTTTTCTCCTACAATATTAGCAGTCTTTCCACTAATTCCAGTATCAATTTCATCAAATATAAGAGTTGATATATTATCAACCTTTGCTAGTATGATTTTTAATGCTAACATTATTCTTGATATTTCTCCACCTGATGCCACTTTTGAAAGAGGCATTAACGGTTCACCGGGATTAGTAGAAATTAAAAATTCGACTTTATCAATTCCCTTTTGTGAAAAAATTAATTTACCTTCTTTATCAAGATTTGCAACAATATTTACTTCAAACTTTGCTTTTTCAAGATTTAAATCTTTAAGTTCTTTCAAAATCTTTTCTTCAAAATCTTTTGCTACTTGCTTTCTAATCACCGTTAATTTATCAGCTAATTCAATATATTCTTCTTCACATTTTTTTATTTTTTCATTCAATACATTTATCTTATCAAAACTGCCTTCTATTTCTTTTAATTCATCAATGAGTTCATTTCTATAATTTAATATTTCTTCAATAGTATTTCCATACTTCCTTTTTAAATTATTAATTGTATCAAGTCTCATTTCTATTTCATTTAATCTCTCAGAATCAAATGAAATATTCTCTAAATAATGCCTCATATCAGTAGAAATATCTTGAAGTCTATAGAATATATCTTGAACTTCACTATAAAAATTCAAAAGCTTTTCATCAAAACTCGATATTTTTTCTAATTTACTTAATACATTTGACAATACACTTGACACTGAATATTCATCATTATAATTAGATGAAATTTTATCATAACTTTCACTTATAGTGGCAAAAATATTTTCAGCATTTTTTAACAGCTCATACTCTTTTAAAAGCTCTTCATCTTCATTATTTTTTAAATTACTAGAATCTATTTCATTTATCTGAAATTTTATAAGGTCTATTCTTCGCTCTCTTTCCTTTTCATTTATACTGCTATATTTTTTTAATTCGCTTTTGTAAAGTTTTAATTCATTATACTTTTCCTTTACCTTAATAGCAGTATCTTGTATTAATTTATTTCCGTATAAATCTAATAAATCAATATGATTTTCAGAATAAAGCAAAGATTGATGTTCATGTTGACCGTGAATATCAATTAATAACTTAGATATTTTTTGTATAAATGCTAACTGTACTATTCTACCATTAACTCTGGATATACTTTTACCTGTACCAAAAATTTCTCTTGTCAATATTAAAATATTATCTTCACAGTCTATACCATATTCATCTAATAGCTTCTTAACTTCTCTATTATCAATATCAAATACAGCCTCTATTATAGCTCTTTTTTTGCCAGTTCTAACAAAATTTTTATTTGATTTTCCGCCTAACGTAAGATTTATTGCATCAATAATTATCGATTTACCTGCACCTGTCTCACCTGATATAACATTAAAACCATTCGTAAATGAAATTTTAACTTTATCTATAAGTAAGAAATTCTCAATGCTAAGTTCAAGGAGCATATACAACCTCCTTTTCTTATTTCATCAATTTCTTAAAGTAACTAATCAGTTCTTCTACATCTTTATCTTCCCTAGCAAGTAAAAAGATAGTATCATCACCAGCTATTGTACCTACTACTTCTTTTATATTTAAAGCATCAATTGCTGCTGCAGCTGCATTAGCTGCTCCTACTAAAGTTTTAAGTACAATAATATTTTTAGAATAATCTATAGATAACACAGAGTCCTTAAAAATCTTTATCAATCTATCAGATAATACACCTTCTTGCTGTTTTATTGTAGCATACTTGTATCTGCCATTTTTAGTTAATACTTTGATTAATCTTAATTCTTTAATATCTCTTGAAACTGTAGCTTGAGTAACATTAAAACCATTTTTTTTCAAGTATTCTGCTAATTCTTCTTGAGTTTCAATTTCATTATTTTCAATAATTTCAAGTATTTTAGCATGTCTTGAATACTTCATAAATAACCTCCTGTTTTATATTTATAAAGAAAACGTTTTTTAAACACTAGATACTAATTCTATAATTATACTTAATATTCCTGCATAATTATAAATATTTCTAAAAGTTAAGAAAAATTCAAATGAGCTCTTTCAACTACATCTTGAACTATTTTTTCTATATCCAATATTTCTTCAGATTTTTCATTAATGGTATAAGCAAGAAATTCTATATTTCCCTTAGGTCCTGTAATAGGCGAAAAAGTAACATATTTTATAGATAAACCCAAGTTTAAAGCAAATCTCAATATATCATACAATACTTCTTTATGTACTTTTTTATCCTTCACTACACCTTTTTTACCTATTTTACTTCTGCCAGCTTCAAACTGAGGTTTTATCAAAAATACTATTTCACCGCCATCTTTGACTACTTTCTTTACAACAGGTAAAACTAATTTCAGTGATATAAAAGATACATCTATAGTTGCAAAATCTACTCTATCTCCAATATCATCAGGATTAACATATCTTATATTCGTTCTTTCCATGTTTATAACTCTTTCATCTTGTCTTAATTTCCAGTCCAATTGTCCATATCCTACATCTACAGCATACACCTTACTTGCACCATTTTGCAGCATACAATCTGTAAAACCACCAGTTGAAGCCCCGATATCCATAGCAATCTTATTAGTCAAATCGAGATTTAATTCATTTATAATTTTTTCTAATTTATATCCTCCTCTACTTACATAAGGCATTTCTTTTCCTCTAATTTCAATTTTCGAATCAACATTTACTTTCATACCTGACTTATCAATTTTTTCATTATTTACATATACAATACCAGCCATAAGTGCCCTTTTTGCTTTTTCCCTTGAAGAAAAGTAACCTCTTTCCACTAATAAAACATCTATTCTCTGTTTTTCACTCATCTATATCTATATCTCCTTCTTTTTTAATAATTCTAATATACTCAAAGCAATACTTTTAAAATCTAATTTATATTCTTTAAAAAGAACATCTACACTTCCATGCTCTACAAATTTATCTGGAAAACCAAATATTTTAAACTTTTTACCCTTTATTCCATTTTCATTTAAAAGTTCAAGTACTCCACAACCAAAACCACCTGATTTCACATTATCTTCAAGTGTTATTACAGTATCAATATTTTTAATTTCATTCAATATAGTATCTTTATCTAATGGTTTTACAAATCTACTGTTTATTACAGTTGTCATTATACCTTCTTTTTCAAGTAATTTAGAAACTTCTAGTCCCGTTTTAACCATTTTTCCAATGGCTATAATGCACACATCTTTACCTTTTCTCAAAATTTCTGCTCTATCTACATTATTTTTTTCATCAATACATAAATCTTCACTAACTCCACGAGGATACCTAATAGCTATTGGACTTTCCTGCTTAAAAGCATATTCAAGCATTTTTTCAAGCTCTTTTCCATCTTTTGGTGCAAGAATTTTTAAATTTGGTATGTGTCTGAGATATGATAAATCAAAAACTCCATGATGAGTTTCACCATCTTGCCCAACTATTCCTGCTCTGTCAATTGCAAAAACTACAGGCAAGTTTTGAAGACAAACATCATGAATAATTTGGTCATATCCTCTCTGAAGAAAAGTAGAGTAAACTGCAAATACTGGTCTTATACCATTTGCCGCTAAACCTGCTGCAAAAGTAACTGCATGCTGCTCTGCTATCCCGACATCATAAAATCGTTCAGGAAATTTGCTGGCAAATAAACTTAATCCCGTTCCTGATGGCATAGCTGCAGTAATAGCAACTATTCTAGAATCTTTTTCAGCAAGTTTAACAAGAATTTCTCCAAATATTTCTGAATAAGTTTTAGATGAATTTACCTTTAATTTTTTACCAGTTTGAATATTAAACGGTCCTATACCGTGAAATTTATCTGGATGTTTTTCAGCAAAGCTATACCCTTTTCCTTTTCTAGTTTTTACATGAACTAATATAGGTCCTTTAATATTTTTAGCTCTTTTAAAAACTTCTATTAAATCTTCAATATTATGTCCATTTACAGGACCTAAATAAGTAAATCCAAGTTCTTCAAATATAATACCGGGAACAAAAAAATATTTAATAGTATCTTTTGTCTTTTGAGCAGTTCTTACCACTGATTCACCAATTGCCGGTATTTTTCTAAGTAAACTTTCTACATCATCTTTAACCTTAAAATACGTAGGTGCTGTTCTTATCCTATTTAAATATTTTGAGAGTCCTCCAACATTTTCAGAAATTGACATTTCATTATCATTTAATACAACTATAAAATCCGTTTTTGAATGACCCGCATGATTTAAAGCTTCAAAAGCCATTCCTCCTGTTAAAGCTCCATCACCTATTACAGATATTATTGAATATTTTTCTCCTTTTAAATCTCTCGCAAGTGCCATACCAAGTCCAGCTGAAATAGAAGTACTGCTATGTCCTGTTTCAAAACTGTCATGTATACTTTCTTTAATCTTTGGAAAGCCACTTAAACCCTTAAACTGCCTTAATGTATCAAACTGTTCTTTTCTGCCAGTCAATATTTTATGTACATATGCTTGATGCCCAACATCCCATATTATTTTATCTTCTGGACTGTTAAAAACTTTATGCAGTGCAATAGTAAGTTCTACAACTCCTAGGTTTGAAGCTAAATGTCCTCCTGTAACAGATACTTTTTCAATCAAAAACTTTCTTATTTCACTTGACAATTTTTTTAATTCTAATAAATTCAGTTTTTTAAAATCGTCTAGCCCATTTATTTTAGATAAAATATTCATATAATACAGTCATCTCACTTTCCTTTTTTTTTGTTGACTTTCTTTTTCTTATTATTGGGCAGAATTCCTATTTTAAACTTATAACTCAACCAATTTAACAACTTTGCTACAAAAAATACTATTTCTTTTGATTTTCTCAGTGCAATTTCTTTTCCAAATGCTTTTCCTCCAACTGTTAAAGCAGCTACTACTGCACTTAATATTATACTAAATATAGCCGTATCAATGTTTTTATATATTTTACTAATCTGTATAAGTATTATTGCTCCAGCAGCACCACTAATTATACCTGCTATATCTCCTATAACATCGTTACAAAAATTTGAAACCGGTCCTGCATTTTGTATTAATCTAATAGCTTCCTTTGCACCTTTAATACGCTTAGAAGCCATTGCATTAAAAGGTCTTTGGTCTGCCGTAGCTACTGCTATACCTATAAGGTCAAACACAATTCCTATGAATATAATAATAATTAAAACTAGAAAAGCTATTCCTATAGAAGCATTTCTAAGAAGTGCTTCAGAAATAATACTCATTCCTATAGCTAAAATAAAAGTAATTATTGTAACATTTATAATCCATTTAAAATTATAATTTTTTATAGATTTTATAGCAATTTTTATACGATTTATTTTTTTTCTTTTAGTTTTATTCAATGTTTATACCACACCTCATTAATAAAATAGTTTTTTATAAGACAACTTAATTACTATTTTGTTAAAATTTACCCACATTAATCAAAAAAAACTGATAGCAAAAGCCATCAGTATACTAACACTTGAGGGTAGTATATTAAGTAAACTTTGCGGCTTAGGTCTAGTAGGATTTCCCATATGGGTACTGTTCTGTTGCCAGATCAGCGGTTTCCCTTTAAACCCATATTTATACTGTCGCCAAGTATAAGACTAGACTACCACTAAGTCCGCACTGTAATCCTTAATATACCTTCACGTGGAAACAGTCTAGGAGTTTTCCTCAACAGGCATACTAATTCCTAGCCTCTTTTGCAGAATAGGTTTAGAATAGCAATGCTTTAATATTACGGGCCCATAATATTAAAGCTGAATCTATTCATCCACCTATTCCACTCAAGGCAGGCTACACTGCATGTAGCAGAAATCTACCACATGCAGGTTCATCCTAATCCCTTTCGAGATTTAGGTCTCCACGGAAAGAGGGTCGCCGTCCACATGCCATTGTGGATCGCCCCCTATTCCTTACTCCCAGCATCAACCCCTGACTGGGCGTCAGAAGCCAATACCAGGAACTTCATCGATGTGCCCTTTGACGGATTTTTAGCCCCGCCTTCAGAATTAGATGCTCTGACTAGAATACTGCACCACTCAAGTGTAGAAGATATTATAACATAAATTAAATAATTTATCAAATAAGTATATTAGCAATTAATATGCCAAGAAAAGCTCCTGCAAAAACTTCAATTGGAGTATGTCCTACAAGTTCTTTCAATCTACCTTCTTCTATTTGTCTGTGCTTTTGTTTATCTTCTAAAATTTTATTTAATATTATAGCCTGTTTTCCAACAGCACGTCTAACTCCAGCCGCATCATACATTACTATCAAAGCAAAAACTAATGATACTCCATATAAAGCAGAATCCCATCCATTTTTTAATCCAACTGCAGTTGAAAGCCCCATTACCATAGAAGAATGAGAACTCGGCATTCCACCAGAACCAACAAATCTATAAAGATTTAACTTTTTTTGAGTCAGCAAAGTAATAATTACTTTAAGAGCTTGTGCTATAAACCAGGAGGTAATTGCTACATTTAATATTTCATTTCTAAAAATCTTTGGTAAAAATGCCACTTCATTTCCTCCTAACTAATAATCTCTTACTTCTAAAAATCTTGATAATTCTCTTAAAAAATCAGCTTTTTCCCCAAATATTTCAAGCACATTTATACTGCGATTTATCAAATCTTTAGCTATTTTTTTCGATTTATCAACACCGAATAAAGATACATAAGTACTCTTATCATTATTAAAATCACTACCTACTTTTTTACCAAGTTTTTTTTCATCTCCAACAACATCTAATATATCATCTACTATCTGAAAAGCCAGTCCTATATTTCTTCCATATTCTGAAAGTGCTCCATATTCTTGCTCATTTGCTCCACCAATTATAGCACCTGCCTTAATAGATGCTTCAATCAAAGCTGTTGTCTTTTTCAAATGAATAAACTCTAATGTTTCTTTGTCAATTTCTTTTCCTTCAGATTCCAAATCTACAACTTGTCCACCAATCATTCCCTCTACTCCGGCTGCTTTTGCTATCTCAAACATAGCCTGTATACCTTTATCTTTATCAATTTTTCCATCAATAATTTTTTTAATCATAGTTTCAAATGCAAGATTAAGCAATCCATCACCAGCTAGTATAGCTATTCCTTCACCAAAAACTTTATGATTAGTCAGCTTACCTCTTCTGTAATCATCATTATCCATAGCCGGTAAATCATCATGTATTAAAGAATATGTATGTATCATTTCAATAGCACAAGCAAAAGGCATTACATCATCAATTTTTCCACCCAACATATCACAAACTTCTATCATTAAAACAGGTCTTAATCTCTTTCCTCCTGCATTAATACTATAAGCCATTGCTTCAAAAATTGTCTTTTGAAAACCATTTTTAGCTACAAAATATTTTTTTAATTCTTCATCTACTCTGCTTTTTTTGGACAATAATAAAGTTTTAAAATCCATTTTATTCCTCCTCATACACATCAAAAGGCTGAGTCTTTATTTCTCCATCTTCATCATGTAATAATAAAGATATCTTTTGCTGTGCACTATTTAAAACATTTATACATCTTCTATAAATTTTAATCCCTTCTTCAAAATACTTTAGTGAATCTTCTAAAGAAAGATTTCCTTCTTCTAATAATTTTACTATATCTTTTAATCTATTTAAATCTGTTTCAAAACTTTTATTTTGAGTATTATCTGTCAATCAATTTATCTCCTTTCTCAATATTATCAACTGTACAATTCAAATAACCATCTCTCAATAATACTTTAATTTCATCTCTCAAATTTACATTTTCTACACTTGTTAGTAATTTATTATCACTGCTTTGAAGTATTGCAAACCCTCTTGACATCGTTGAAAGAGGACTTAAATTATTTAAATTATTTCCTAAATGAAAAAGCATTTCTTTTAATATTTCTACTTTTTTGTTTAAAATATTACTTATCTGACTATGCATATAATCAAGATTTTGATGTTCTTCTCTAATTTTATATAAAAGATATTTCTGCATTCTTTCTTCACTATAATTTTCTAATTTATGCTTATAATTTTCTATAAATTTTGAAATATTTACCTTTAAATTCCTATAATACAAATTCAGAGTATATTTAATATCTGATATAGTAGGAACAGCTATTTCTCCTGCAGCAGAAGGCGTTGGAGCTCTTAAATCAGCAACAAAATCAGAAATAGTAAAATCCGTTTCATGTCCAACAGCTGAAATTATCGGTTTTTTAGAATTAAATATACTATCAGCTACTATTTCTTCATTAAATGGCCATAATTCTTCTATTGAACCTCCACCACGAGCCAATATTATCAAATCTACATCATCAATTTTATTTAATCTATCTATAGCTTCAGATATTTGAACACTTGCCCTATCACCTTGCACCAACACTGGAGATATTAAAATATCTACAAAATTATTTCTTCTTGTAATTACAGATATAATATCTCTAATTGCAGCTCCAGTCGGCGAAGTTACCACAGCTATTTTCTTAGGAAAAAATGGTATTTTCTTTTTATATTTTGAATCAAAATAACCCTTTTTAAAAAGTCTATTTTTTAACTTTTCAAATTCAATATATAAATCTCCAAGTCCTTCTTCTTCTAATTCATTAACATATAATTGATACTCTCCATTTTTGTCATAAATTGAAATATAACCTTTTACAATTACTTTCATTCCATCTTTTGGCATAAACTTTAGTTTAACAAATTCACTACTAAACATTATACATTTCAGTTTACTTTTTTCATCTTTTATTGAAAAATACACATGTCCACTGCTATGTAATTTAAAATTAGATATTTCGCCTTTAATAACTAAATTATTTAAAATAGGGTCATGTAATAAAATTCTTTTTAAATAATTTGTGAGCTCAGTAACTGTTAAAATTTTAATTCGCATTGTTTTAAACATGCCTCCAATGTATTTTCTAATAGCATAGCAATTGTCATAGGTCCTACTCCACCCGGTACAGGCGTAATATATGACGCTTTCTTTACAGCACTATCAAACTCAACATCTCCAACAAGTTTTCCATCTACAACATTTGTTCCAACGTCAATTACTATACAATTTTCTTTGAGCATATCTCCTTTTATCAAATTAGCCCTTCCTGCTGCTGCCACTACAACATCTGCTCTTAATAAATGCTCTTTTAAATCTTTAGTTTTTGAATGACAGAGTGTAACTGTAAGATTTTCTTGCTGCAATAGTTCTGCAACAGGCTTACCTACTATATTACTTCTACCTACAACAACAGCATTTTTACCCGTTAAATCTTGATTTATACTCTTGATGAGTTCTATAACACCTTTTGGAGTACATGGTAAAAAGCTCTTTGAGTTTGAATACAACATACCCACATTTATTGGATTAATACAATCAACGTCTTTTTCATAAGAAAGTGCAAACTTAATTTTATTTTCATCTATACCTTTAGGAAGTGGAAATTGAATTATTATTCCATTTATTTTTTCATTTTTATTTAAATTATTTATTAAATCTAATATTTCATCTTCTGATACATTTTCAGAAAGTAAATGTTTTTCACTATAAAAATGTACTTTTGTACATTTTTTGATAATAGTATTTACATAAACCTCTGAAGCTTTATCATTTCCTATATATACAACTGCAAGTCCCGGAACTTTTCCATATTTGTCAGATAGATACTTTACCTTTTCTTCAATTTCTATTAACCTCTTCTTTGAAATTTCTCTTCCATTAATTATATTACTCACTATATCTCCCCCCATTTAATCCTAATAAAGCAATGCCAACTGCATTATCTGTAGAATAATGTGGCTTACTAAGATAAACATTTATGCCTTCTCTTTTAAGCCTTATAAATAAATTATCTCTTATAAAACTATTTGATGCAACTCCTCCGACTAATAAAACATCATTTATTTTTGTCTTTTTGCAAGAATTTTTGATTACTTCAAATAAAGATTTATAAATACACTCAAATAGTGCTACTGCTATATCTGAATTATTATATATTCTGCTCTCAATAATTCTTTTTACATGAGTTTCTGTTCCAGAAAAATTTATGTATGTACCTTCTGTACTTACCGGCAGCTTAATCTTACCTAATACTCCATTTTTTGAAAGTTTATCCAATTCTTTACCTGAAGGAAAATTTAATCCCATCATAACTCCTATTCTATCAATCAATTGTCCTGCACTAATATCTTTAGTAGCTCCAATTATCTGTACTTTAAATTTATTATCTATTTCACACACTTTAAGAATTTCCGTTGTCCCACCAGAAATATGAACTGCTATGTAATCTCGTATATCCAACATCTCTGCAGACCATTTCCCAGCAGCTATATGACCTTCTTGATGACTATATTCTTCATAACTAGTTTTTAACATAGCTGCTATTGTTTTTCCAAAAGATGTACCCGCTAAAAAAACAGGCATATATGATTCAGGCAAATTTCTGGGTTTATTGCTTGCAGAAACTTTTGATATTTTATTTATATCCACTTGACTAGCAAGTTTTTCAAAAAGTATTGGCAAATTTTTGATATGCTGAAATAATGCTTCTGACTGCCTAAGACCTCTTAAACCTCTTTTAACTTTTAAAACTTGCCTACTATCAAACATTAATTTTTCATTTTCATCGACTACAGCTATAGAAGTAGTATAACAGCTTGTATCTATTCCCAAAAAATACTTACTCATCATTTAATCCCTTCTTAGATACTAAAGAAGCTAATAATCCATTAATAAAATTAGGAGATTCATCTTCACTAAATTTTTTAGCAAGTTCAATAGCTTCATTTATTGATACTTTTATTGGTATATCTTCTCTATACAAAATTTCCGCAACTGCTATTCTCAATATAGATAAATCTATTTTAGAAATTCTACTCAATTTCCAGCCTTTTAAATTTTCTTCGATATTTTTATCTATTTCTTCTTTATTTTCAATAAATAAATTTACCATTTCTTCTATAAACTGTCTGTCTTTTTTGTTATCTATAACTCCTTCTATAAAATTTTCAACAGCTTTAAAATCATATATCTTTTGGAACTCTATTTGAAATAATGCCTGCATCAAAGTTTCTCTAGCTAATTTCCTACTCATTATAAATCCTCCTTTGCTGAATATGTTATTTTAAATTTTATTTTTTACATTTTTTTCTTTAAGATACATCTCAATCGAAATTCAATAAGTTCTTATGTTATAATAACATAAATTAACTCCCTAAAAAGGGAGTTAGTCATTTTTTCGATATTATTATCTATATTAAATTATTCTTCCTCAACTTGTTCTTCTTTTTTTGGAACATTCACACCTTGAACATGAATATTTACTTCAACTACCCTAAGTCCAGTCATCGTTTCTATAGCATTTTTAACTTTTTCCTGTACTTTCCATGCAACATCTGGTATTTTTACTCCATAATCTACAATAACATACAAATCAATAGCTGCCTCTTCTTCCCCAACTTCAACTTTTACTCCTTTAGAAAGACTTTTTCTTCCAAGTAAGTCAGAAATATTTCCAGCTAATCCTCCGCTCATACTGTAAATTCCTTCAACTTCAGCAGCTGCTAGTCCTGCTATAGTACCGACAACTTCATCAGATATTTTAACTTGACCATAATTCAAGTTATCTGTTTGAGAATTATTATCCATGTTTTTACCTCCAATTTCCTTATTATACTGTTTATTATACCAAAATGTATTTTTATTTACAATTATTAAGATTTATTTATTTTGAATTTTTATATTATCTATAGATACTTTCGTTTCTCTAGTTACAATATCTAAAATTTTAGCTATATCGGATTTACTTAATTCTTCATCCTTAACAGTTACATAAACGCTTTCATTCGTAATAAATACAACTGCATCTTCAAAACCTTTACTTTTTATTAAACTTTCCACTATTTTTTCCTTATTGATTAAATCTATTATTGCCATCTTTTTCTTAATTGCACTTTTTCTTGATTCTTCATCAGTCATCTTACTATTAATAATCTCATCAAATCTTTCTATTGTCTTTTCTCTCTCAACTTCTATATCTATTTTTGCTTGAAGAAAATAACTTGATTTATTTCTTTTTTCATTATTTAACAAAGATTCCTCAATGTTTGAATTGGAAACTGATACTATTTTATTTATATCTTCTTGCTTACTATCTACTACTTTTTCTTCTTCTGGTATCATCATCATAGATGATGTAGCTGTTTCTTTTCCTATATTTTCTTCAACGACTATATTATCCTCATTTTCCTTTGATGTCATAACTGATAATTGATTTTCTTCATATTGTTTAAAGTCCGAAGAACTTTCAAGTATTGATTTTTTATTTAGCATATAATTCAAATAACTTATTGAAATTAATACAAACACTAATGATAAAATTACAACCTTTCTCTTATCAAATTTAAAATTAAACATATTTTCATCTCCCCCTTATTTTTTTTCATATACTTTAACTTTATAACTTTTTATTTGAAAAATCGTTGTAACTGCATCAATAAGTGCACTTTTCACCTTTGGATTACCAGCACCCTCAGCTACAACTATTACCCCCCTTACTATAGGTTTTATTTCTTTTATTACAACAGGTGCATTTTTATAATCGCTATTATTTAAAGTTACAATCTGCTCAGTAATATTTTCTTGTGTAGTAGTTCTCGTCCCACCCTGACTGTCATTTTCTTTAGTAGTTTGAAGAGATTTTGTAATATTTGAAGCTGGAACAACTTCAGAGCTAGTTTCATAAGTTATCATTACATCTACATCACCTACTCCATTTATTTGACTCAATATTTGTTCTAATTTCTTGTCTATACTATCTGTATAAAAATATTCATTTTTTTCTATTCTTGATGTCTGTAAACTTTCAATCTTTTCTGTTGATTTATTTTCTTTAGGATAAAAAGTACTCCACGAAATTAGCAGTATAATACATGATATAATTACTGCTAAAAAATTATATATCGTCTTTTTTATATTTTGAGTTGCTATAATATCCTTTAACTTTTCTATGATTTTCACTTTATCCTCACCCCCGCTTATGAAACTTAATTGATAATTATATCTAGATTATCAATATTGTAAATATCTGTAATATCACATCTAATTTCTTTTTTTAAACTATCATTTTTACTATTTAAGTTATTATTTTCTTCTTCGCCGTTTACATTTATTTTTATTATCGAAACAGTTTCTTTATCACTCATATTTTTTTTATCGTTTGAAAGCAGAATATATAACTTTCTTATTTTACCGAATTTCTCTCTATCTTCTTCCAAATCCATATCTACATTTAATACTTTTACAGAATATTTTCTTTCTATTCTGGTCTTTATATCATCTTTTAATTTAGATTTGTAAATATTAATCAACTGTTCTCTTTGTAAAGATTCAATATTCTTTACAGTCATTTTACATTCTTCCTCACTTAAAAGAGCAGATATTTTAAAATATTCCTTTTCAAGTACATCTTTACTATTAAGTAAATTTATTATAGGATTTATTATTACAATCATAACTAAAAAACCAAGTATTAAATTTAAATATTTCTTCATCTTTCCTTCAGGCATAAGTATTTCTATAAAACTGACAAATATCATAACTGACACTATATTTCTTATCCATTTATAAATAAACCCCATATTATCACCTACCTAATCATAGCAGTAATATTAGCTGCCCCTATAATTGCTGTAACACCTATAAAAAATATTATTGTTACCGAAATTACTGTTGCAAATAAAACTGTAACTGCACTGCTCATATCATTTAAACAATTTACTATCTTACTATCAGAAATAGGTTCTACTAAAGCTGCAGCTATTTTATAAATTATCATAATTGACACTATCTTAAAGATAGGATAAGAAACTATTATAAGTAATAATATCAATCCTACAGCTCCTACTGCATTTTTAAGTAATAAAGAACATCCTAATACCGTATCTACAGCTTCAGACATAAAACCTCCGACTATAGGAATGAAACTGTCCACAGCAAATTTTGCTGTTCTCATTGCAATTCCATCAGATGTAGAAGTTACAACTCCTTGAATAGACATTATTCCCAAAAATACTGTTAAAATTAATCCTATTAACGCTATACAGCCCTGTTTAATTAACGATGATAATTTTGAAATCTGCACTTTAGATGTAAAATTATTTATTATCGATAAAATTGCTGTAAATAATACTAAAGGAATTACTACATCTTTCATTGTTGTACTTGTTATACCTATTGAAGCAACAATAATAGGTTTAAAAATTGCAGATGTAGTCAAACTTCCAGCGGCTACCAATAAAGTTAACAGCACAGGAATCAACGCCTGCATAAAACTTACCATGTTATCTATGGCTACTTGTCCAACATGCATAGCTACCATAAAACTCTTTACTGCTAAGCCCATAATAATTAAATAACATCCATAAAAAGCTATTTCTCCAGATATACTACCGCCGAAAGAATTACTTAAATTTTTAAGTAGTGCACATAGTATAGATATAAATATCAACTGTGCTAATAGTCTAGAATTTATTACTATTTCCTTAAAAAGTAATTTTATTATATTTTTTATTATTTCATTTAACTGATACCGAGTATTTCCTTTCAGCATTGAAATTATCATGGATTTAATATTTATGTTTGGAATTTTTATTTCTTCATTTTTACTCATATTTTCAATAAGTCCTTCTATCTCTGAAATATCAAGTGCCTTTATTTGTTCTAAAATTACTTTATCTGTTAAATTATTCAAATCAGCTTCACCTTCATAACAGTAAACTACTTTAAATTTCAAAACAAAAATTGCTAATATGAGTAAAATTAATATTGATTTTTTCATTTCTTCACTTCCTATAACATCAATTTTGTAATTAAATTAAAAACAGATAATAATATAGGCAGTGCTAAAACCATTATAATTATTTTGCCTCCTAACTCTACCTTAAAAGCAATAGCTTCTTCTCCTGAATCTCTGCAAATCTGTGCTCCAAATTCTGAAATATATGCTATTCCAATTATTTTGAAAATAGATTTGACGTATACTAAATCTATTTCAAGCTTATCAGTTAACTGATTTATTACTTCAAATACTGAAACCAATTTACCTGCAATCATTAAAAAAATCATCACTCCAGCAGCTATACTAATATGTACCCCATACTCAGGTTTATATTGTTTAACAATTATTGTTAAAATAGTTGCTATAATTCCAAGTCCAACTATCTTGAATATTTCCATATAATCACACCTTTTTAATAAATTTCAAACATAGTTTTAACTGTACTAAATAAATTGTTTATTATGTTAATAATCATAAAAAGTACTATTATCAAACCGGTAATTGTAGTCATCATAGCCATTTCTTCTCTTCCAGAATGTTTTAGTACCATATTTAGTACCGAAACTAATATACCTATTGCTGCTATTTTAAATATCATATTTATATCTAATGCCATTTTTATCCCCCCAAATTAAATTAATATCACTATTAACGCCAATCCCAATATAACTCCTAACTTACTATACATTTTTCCATTTTTATTTTGCTGATACATAGCCTTTTTTTTCTGTTCTTCCAATAAATCTCTAATAAAATTAAAATGTTTTTTCTGGACTTCTTTGCTTACAACCCCTAAATCTTTACCAAAATTTATTATTATTTCTATATCCTCTCTATTAAAATTCGTTTTACTTTTAAATTTCAACACACTTATCTTCCAAGCTTCATCTATTCTATATCCTTCTTTACTGTTTAATAACTTGGATACTTCTTTAAAAATTTTTGAAGTATTGCCATTACACAATTTAGCTATCTTCTCCATAGCTAAAGGAAGTGAAGTAGAATAGTAAATAATTTCACTTTCCAATCTATTTAATGCACTTTGAATATCGTTTAAATCTCTAATTCTAAAACTATACCCTAAAGAAATAAGATAACCTATTGCAGATGAAGAAAATAATAAAATACTGCATAGAAAAATCTTAATCATAATCTGTTTCACTCCTATCGTATAGGAGTACATCGTTAAGAATTTTATTATTTTTACAATCTATTATTTTTCTTACTGTTCCTACTTTTGGCTTATTTGACAAAATTATTACCCTCTCAAATACCTTATTCTTTATTAATTTAGAAATATTTTCTCTCCTGCAAACTTCTTCAAGACTACTGCCATGAATAGTCGTTATAAACTTCACTCCAGCATTCATTGCTTCTTTAAGTGCATAAATATCATCATCTCTACCAATTTCATCAGTTACTATTACTTTTGGAGACATAGACCTTATGAGCATTATCATTCCTTCTGCCTTTGGACAACTATCAAGTATATCTGTCCTAATTCCTATATCATTTTGAGGTACACCATTATAACATCCTCCTATTTCAGACCTTTCATCTACAACTCCTACATTAATCCCTTTAAAATTCAAATCAGCTACACCATTACTTATAAGTCTTACAATATCTCTTAAAAGTGTTGTCTTACCACATTGAGGCGGAGAAATAATAAGTGTATTATAAATAGAATTTTGCGACTTGATAATATATCTAATTACTTTTTTAGCACATCCAATTTTTTCTTTTGAAAATCTTATATTTAAACCCGATATATCTTTTAATGTTTTTACTCTTTTTTTTTCTATAATTGTCTTTCCACATATTCCAACTCTATGTCCACCTTTTATAGTAATAAAACCATTTCTTATTTCTTCTTCAAGAGCATAGGCTGAATAATCAGTAACCAATTGAAAACACGTTTCAATATCAAGTTTGTTAACCATAATAATATTATGTTTATTTTTTGTTATAATACCTGTATCAGTAACAAAATAATCTTCTCCACTGACATTAATAATTAAAGGTCTGTTCACTCTCAATCTAATTTCTTCTACATTTTTAATAGTATTTGAAGAAATTTTCATAAGTATTTTTCGCAGCCTTACAGGAAGTATTGATAAAACTTCATTAAAATTTAACTCTTCAATTTTCTTTTCCATATGTTTTATTCCTATAAAGCTATTATTTTTTTCTTTATGTTTTTCCATAACATGTCCCTCCTTTGTATAAAATAATATTTCTTTAAAGCTAAATTTATGATATTTTTTTTCAAAAAAAAAGAAAAACCTGATACTTTTGTATCAGGCTTAATCTATACATGCCGTTTTATTCTTCATCGTCATCATTATCAAAACTGCAGCAATCACAGTCTTCAGATAAATAAATCTTTTCATTACAATTTGGACAAGTAATCTCTACTTCGTCACAATCATCAAATAAATCATCTTCAACATAAATTTCTTCACCACATGTAGGACATTCTATCATTTCAAAATCATCATCTAACTCTTCATATTCTTCATAATAGTCATCTTCTAAATCTGCTAAATCTTCATCTATGGCTTCAACATATTCATCTATTTCTTCAATTTCATCATCTATGTATTCTATTGCATCTGCAAAGTCTTCCAATACATCTATTATGTAACCTAAAAGCTTCCCTTCCTTTGAATTTAAATCCAATTCCATTCCTTCTGCTAAGCCTCTTAAATATGCAACTCTTTCACTTAAATAACTCATATAAATCCTCCTTTATTTATTAAATTTACTTTTATATTATTCCCATTAAGCTCTAGATAAATACTCCCCAGTTCTTGTGTCTACTTTTACCTTATCGCCTTCATTTACAAACAATGGAACTTGTACTTCTGCACCTGTTTCTAACTTTGCACGTTTAGTAACATTTGTAGCAGTATCACCTTTTACTCCCGGTTCTGTTTCAACTACAACTAATTCAACAAAGTTAGGAGGATCTACTTGGAAGCATTTACCTTTATAAAACTTAAGAGTTGCATTATCATTTTCTTTTATATACTTTATTGCATCTTCTACTTGTTCAAAAGTAAGTGGAATTTGTTCATATGTTTCATTATCCATAAAGTAGTAAAATTCTCCATCTGTATATAGATATTGCATCTCTTTAGTTTCTATATGTGCTCTAGGAAATTTATCATTTGGATTAAAAGCTTGCTCTCTTATAGTACCTGAAATTAAGCTCTTATATTTTGTTCTAACAAAAGCAGCTCCTTTTCCAGGTTTTACATGTTGAAAATCAACAACTACAAAAGGTTCTCCATTAATTTCAAAAGTAACTCCTTTTCTGAAATCTCCTGCTGAAATCATTACATATCCCTCCATATTTTTTCTTTCTAACTTTTCTTACTTGTACCTTATTAAATAAAATTTTTAGTTTAAATTTCAATTAAATCCTTTGGTGATTTAGATAATAATTCACATCCATCTTTTTTTACAACAACTAAATCCTCTATTCTAACACCACCAAAGTCAGGAATATATATACCAGGCTCATCAGTAACTACCATATTTTCCTCTAGAGTATCTTTACCAAGTGGAGATAATCTAGGATTTTCATGAACTTCAAGACCTACTCCATGACCAAGTCCATGACCAAAATATTCTCCATATCCCTTATTGGTAATAATATCTCTAGCAATTTTATCTACTTCAAAGCCTGTTATCCCAGCTCTAATGTTTTCTAGCGCAGCTTTTTGAGCTTGTAAAACTATTTCATATATTTCTCTTTGTCTTTCTGTTGCTTTTCCAATTACAACAGTCCTTGTCATATCAGAACAATAACCATTATATACACACCCAAAATCTAAAGTAACAAAATCGCCTTTTTCTATAATTTTTTGTGAAGCAACACCATGTGGAAGTGCTGAACGTTTACCAGATGCAACTATGCTTTCAAAAGAAGTACCTGATGCACCTTGTCTTTTCATGAAATTTTCTAATTCCAAGGATATTTCCCATTCAGTAATTCCGGGTTTTAATACTGAACAAATATGCTTAAAAGCCATATCGGCAATACTAGCTGCTTTTCTAATATTTTCAATCTCATCTTCTGTTTTAATTTTTCTCAAATCATTTATGATACCATTTAATGGTACTAATTCAATATTATTTAGTTTTTCTTCAAATTCTCTATACTGTAAAAAAGTAACAAAATCTTCTTCAAATCCTAACTTTTTAATCTGCAGATTATTTAAAATATCATATAAAGATTTTTCATTCGAATGTTTTATTATTTCAAAACCTTTACACTGTTTTGAGGCCTGCTCTACGTATCTAAAATCAGTAATAAATATATTTCTATCTCTAGTTATTACAACATATCCAGCTGTTCCAGTAAATCCACTTAAATATCTTCTATTTTGAGGCTTATATACAACTGCAGCATCTAATCCTTTTTCAATAATCTTTTTTCTAAAATTATTAACTTTATTATTCATTTTCATACCTCCTATTTAACATTTCATGTAGAGCAAATAATGCTAAAATATACCCATATTCTTTAAAACCGCTGATTTGCCCTACACAAACTGGAGCTATAACAGACTTAGTCCTAAACTCTTCTCTATTATAAATATTGGATAAATGAACTTCGACAGTAGGTATCTCAACAGAAGCAATTGCATCTCTTATAGCTATACTATAATGGGTATATGCTCCGGGATTTATAATAATACCTCTGTAAACTCCATACGCTTCATGTATTTTATCTATTATCTGTCCTTCACAATTTGATTGAAAAAAAGAAATTTCAAAATTTAAATTTTCTGCTTCCCTTTTTAAAATATTATTTATATATTCCAAAGTTTTTTGTCCATAAAGTTTTGTATCTCTTATACCCAATAGATTTAAATTTGGACCATTTAAAACTAATATTTTAGCTTTTTTCATTACTATTTTCCACATCCTACTAAAAAATTACATAATAATAATACCACAAAAAAATAAATTTGAATATAATTTTATTCTAAATATATCAGCTGCAATATATAAAATTGCAAATCTTTCACTTCATTTTTTATACTTTTATAACTTTTTAGAATTATAAATTTCCATTATCTTAACTGCAACTTCATTGGAAGATAAAAAATCAATATTTATATCAAAATCTGATGCTCTTTTATAAAGTTCTCTTCTCTCTTCAAGTAGTAATTTGATTTTTTCATAATAATTATCACAATTTAGCAAAGGTCTTTTATGAATTTCACTTTCTAAATTTTCTTTTATTTTTGATACACTGCCATTTAAGTGAAAAATTAAACCTTTCTTCTTTAAATTTAAAATATTTCTTTCATCTTTTACAACTCCACCACCTGTAGCTATAACACACCCGTCTAACTTAGATATCTCTTCTATCACAATTTTTTCTAAATTTCTAAAATATTCTTCACCATATTTTTCAAATATTTTATTTATAGACATCCCGGTTTTCCTAATTATTTCATCATCAGAATCAATAAATTTCATATTAAATTTTTTAGCCAATAATCTTCCTACTGTAGTTTTACCTGTACCCATAAACCCAATTAAAACTATATTTTCTCTCATTATCTCACCTTAATGTCTAGGATTTTTAGATACTATATCTATTGCATTAATAAGAGCCTTCATAACATCTACACAAAATTGCATATCCATTTCATAAACTTTTTCATAAAGTCTTCCTTTTTCACTGACAATATAATGCGGTTTTAAATTATTAAGAGCTATAGCTTTAATATCCATTTGACACTTTTCACATTTACATATGTCTTCAAAACCACTCAATAGCTCAGGTAATATACGGTCAATAACTACTTCCATATAATTTTTGAGAAAAACTTTCATGCTATTATCCCCCTAATTTTCTTTTTTCCAATTTCTAAAATATACTTGATTTGTAAGTGTTATTTCTTCACTACCAACACTGCTGGTAATAAATATTTTTATACCTCTAACTTTTTCAAGTTCTGTCTTATCTCCCCCTATGAGTTCTATTTTAAAATCCTTTATGCCAACAGCATATTGATTTGTATTAAATTTATCTTTTTTATAATAATCTTTAATATCAAAACCCAAAGGAATTTCTAATTTTGATGTTCGATATAGTTTATCTTCCTTATATTCATACTTTATGTAGACATCTCTTTCTTCATCATATATTTTGAAAACTAATGTTTTAACCGGATATTTATTCCCTATCCTATTTCCCAAATCCGCTACTACTAATGCTTCTGCTTCCATTATATTTTCTACTAATTCATTCATTGCAATTTGAGCTTGATATTGAGCTTCTATTTGATTATCACTTTTTATAAATGTTTTATAATTAGACAGAAAAAAAGAAAAAACAGCAGATAAAATTATTCCCATTATTGCTATTGATATTAAAACTTCAACCAATGTAAATCCATGCTTATTATTCAAATATTTCACCTTTTAACAGCACCCTTCCAGTAACAGGAATGATTGTTATTTCCATATATTTACCTGTATTTATGTCTTTTATTCTAACCGTTCCAGCATAGCTCGGCGTACCGTTATGATTAAAATGTATAATAGAATAATCTAAAGCACCATCATCAAAGTTATCTAACAATATCAAATTTGAATCTAAATACTCTGTTTTAAGTGTAGCTATGCCTCTTTTTACAGAATAACGGTCTTTTTTTATTACTATATAATAAAGACTGTCTTCTGTCATATTAATAATCCTAATATTTCTAATCTCTTGACATAGTTTTGCTGAAAAAATTTTTAAATTACATCTATTTATCTTCAACATAGGCTCTACTATAATAAATATTGTTAAAATAATAACTAGTGTTATAATAAGTTCTATCACTGTATAACCCTTTTTTATTTTTATTATTTTAAACATAATTGCCACCTGCTAAAAATATATCTATGATAATCTTACATCTTGTGGCAATATAAGTCAATTATTTGCATATTTTTATAAAATAATTAGGAAATGGAATTTCCATTTCCCAATTATTTAAACAATTCTTTAAAGCAAACCAGGTAATTTTACAACCTTAATATTAATTTCAACAGGCGAATCTTTCAAATCTACTTCCGAGCCATTAATTTTATATTTAATAATATTCAAATTAAATTCACTTGAATTTCCTAATTCATTATCGTTAACCTTAATAGGAACTAAAATAGTATACTCCCCTGATTCTATAGGTGAATCTTTATCTATTGATATTATTAAATTACCATTTTGATTTATTGTAGACATAACATTTATATCTTCAATATTTTTACCCGTATCTGTTTTTATAATTTTAACATTATCATCAAAAATTGAAATTGTATTCAAATTTATATCACTATCAGCATTTTTAGTTAAATCTAAAACAAATTCTAAATCATTTACAGGTACATTTATTTTAAAATTAAATTTTATATCTTCAACAGTTTTTTGCATTATTTTCGTTTGATTATTATTATATTTACTATAAATTTTCAAAGAAGTATTATCTGACATAATCTTGTAATTTAGTTCAGCTATGTTATTATATTCATTAACTACAACTATTTTTAAGCTGTTCATACCGTGAATTAATTCAACTTGTTGAACATATTCTCCATTATCTGTTAATCTATTTTCTCCCAGCAATATATCATTTAATGTAATTTCTCTTATTATAGAATTTTCTTGTGTAACTATTTTTATATTTCCTTCTCTATTATTATTTTCATTTATATTATCACTAATGTCTATTTCATTAATTTGTATAAGAGGAACTTTCTCTTCAACTTCATTCTGAAAATAATCTATAGCCTTTACAATTATATAATTTCCTACTAAATCTTCTTTATTTAATTCTATATCAAAAGAACCTTTTGTATTTCTTGTATATTTTCCTAAAGAATTTCCATTTACATCCATAATTTCTATTTGAGCAGGTTCATCAATATCTATATTTAATCTATAAATTTTATCAGATTCAAAACTGTTTGATATTTTTGCTTTAATTTCAGGCGGCTGATTTTCATATACTGAAATTTCTGATTCAGGAAAATATTTAATAGTATTTACTGTACCGTCAATATCTGTATATCTAATAAATGAAGTATCATTTTCACCTAATACAAACCTGCCTGTTTCCTTTGCTCTTAAAGTTATTTCAAACTCAAAAGGTTCTGCTTCAAACTGATTAGTTTCTTTATTCAAGTTATAATTAATACTTCCTATATCTCCTATTACTTTTTGTCCTCTTATTTCCATATTTTGTGGAACATTTACTATTTCTATATTATCAGGAAATGTTTCCTCAAAATAAATACTGTGAATTGGTAAATCACTGGCAATCTGCTGAGATAACTTATCATAAACTTCATCTAGAGCTTTATCATCTACAGCTTTTTTATAATATCCATTACACTCATTTGCAATTTCCTTTAACTTGTTTGAATTACTATCTCTGGAAAAAGCTATAAAAAATGCATCAATAATAGGCGTATCACTATTTCCAATCATGTTAGAAACCTTTTTTGCATATTCTAAAGAATAATTATTATAATCATTTGTACCCCAATTTACAAAACAATTTATAGAACTATCATTATCCATCTTATAAACTGGGTTTGATATGGCAGAAACCATAATAGAATAATTATCTCCTACTAATTCACCTATAGAAGGAGTCCATATATCCCAAAACCATTTTTTTCTATATCTTATACTATCAAAAGAAAATGCAGTAGGTTCACCATCAGTTAAAAAGACAATATATTTTCTTGCATTATCACTGCCGCTATTTAATAAAGTATAATAAGCTTTTCTCAATCCATCTCCAATATTTGTTCCTCCACCAGCCTTTAAATTATCTATTTGTTTATTCAACTTATCATATCTATCTGTAAGTTTGACTAAATCCTGTTTAACAGATGCAAAGTTATTGTATTCAATTAAAGCTATTTTTATCGATGGATCGTACTTTAACTTATCTATAAAATGTTTAGCAGCTTTTTTAGCTATTTTCATTCTGCTTTGTCCATAATTACCACCATCTAAATTCCAATTCATACTGCCTGAAGTATCCATTACCAAAACAATTTCTTTATCTTTCAAATATACATCAGGCGAAATTTGACCTGCAGGTATCGGCTGAGGCTGAAATTTATACCTCACTTTAAATTCTTCACCTACAAGTACTTGACTTTTTTCAACAGACCTTACCATATTAACTGGTGCTTTAACATTAGGTTTTTGATAACTCAAAGCATAATCTGCACTTGGAAATATACAGCCTAACATCAAAAATAAAATAATAACTATAGCTGTATTTTTCTTCATCTTCTAATCTGCCTCCTTTCAATCATTTCTCTATCTTCCATCCTCTTACTTCTATCAAGTCTGAATAATTCTTATAAGACGATATATCGCTCTCATTTTCAAATCCTAAAGATTCTTCCACTATTTTTACTTCTACATCTCTATCATAAGTTATGATTTTATCTCCACTTCCTTCAAAATATATACTGCCTTCTGACGCTATTATACCTTTAAAATTGATTTCACCACTTATGTGTATATCACCCTTACTTATAATCAATCCATATACTTCTCTATCACTAGGAATATTAATAATTTTCCCATAATTTCCTATTGTAATAGAATTGCTTCCATTATTTATATAAACTAATTTAATTGCATTATCTTCCTTTACAATCTCATTTACTAACTTTGAAGGATATTCTAATAATACTTGAGTAGTTTTTGTCATTTCATTATATTTATTTACAATAGCTTCTTTCATTGTATTATAGAGACTATCATTAAATTTATTATCTACCTTACCATTCGATATATAAATTCCTGTTGTATGAATTACTTTATCTTTAGGCAAATTCACACCTTTAACATTTAATATTGAATCTGAATTTTTAGCAACTTCTTTAATTATAGATGTCTTACTCTTTCCTGCTCCATTAAATACTTTGAGGTCTTTTCCATCAAATTTATCTACATATTTTAACTTTAAACTATCTTTATCAGTATAAAAATAATAATAATCTCCATACTCATATTTTTCTCTATCATCTAAATACTTGTTAACTGAATCTGTATAGGCTATATAATTCCCAATTATCGATACACTTTCTCCCGTTTGATACTCTTTTTTATTTTCGTCTCTTTTTTCATTTTTTTTATATAAATTATCAATATAAGACGTTCCTCCTATTAATATACCGCTTTCAAATTCATTATTTTCTGACTTTTCTCCTGTTATAGTAAGACTTGAACCACCCTGTTCTCCTATATCTATACTGTTAATTATTATTGCACTACTATCGTCATGAGTTGAAGTCAAGCTGCTTCCATCAGAAAAACCATAATAACTTCCATATATATTTATTTGAGAAGATATTCCATTTAGCTCTAAATCATCTTCTGTAAAAACTCTAAATTTATTAGATTCTCCTTTTTCAAAACTGCCTACAATTAAACTTGAATTAGATGAATTTTTAGTAATTTCTAATGTATTGCAAAATACATCTGTATTAAAGTTAGCTTTTATATTTTTTCCGTCAATTTCAACATTTTTAGGAGTAGATATTTTATCTATTGTATCATCATTATTATCTTTATTTACACAAACGGTCCCACTTTTTATAACAATTCCTCTGCCATTATTTTTTCCGCCTGCATGAACACTACCATTTACTGTAACTTTAGAAGACTGTTTAAAGATAATATCTCCCATAGCTGTTAGTACATTATCCGTAAAACTTTTAGCCTTTAGCTCATTTAAGTTATATAACTTTGTGTCATACTGTTTATAATAAGGCTTGTTCATTTTATATTTATCATCTTTATTTGGAATTTTTATTGAAAATCTTTGAGATATACTCTTTTCTATACCATCAATCGGAGTATAAGTAGATTTTATTTTCATACTTAAAGTATCAGAATTACTCGAAAACTCATCAACTTCAGAAATATCAATCGATACATTATATAAATAAGAAGCATTATTTATTTTCTCAATCAATTTTTCTTTTTCATTTCCTTCCGGTGGCTTACCTTCTATCTTAGTAGTAAGATAATTTTTATAAGAAGTTTCAAAAAGCTGACTTAATTTCTCTTGAAGCCTAATCTCATCAACTATTTTTTTTCCATTATCATCTGTATACGTACATTCTTCTTTTAGCTTATCAAAATCATCTTCTAATTTCTTGTTTGCATAATCTACAGCATTTTTGACTTCTAACTCTATTATCGCATGTACTTCTTCTAATCCCGATTCTGCTAAATATAGAGATTTTTTTACATCTTCATTTACCAGTTTCATCTTAAAATTAGTTAGAGCTAATGACATAATCGTACTGCCCAACATCATAAGTATCATCATATAAAATACAATCATTATGAGGGATGAACCTTTATTTGAATTTATATACTTTCTTATCATAATATACCCACTACCTAACTATTTAACTTTTTTTATAGTGTTTAATTCAGTTACAGTTTCTGAATTTTTTGATATATTTGCCTTAATCTTTAAAAGTCTATTTTGATTATTTTCGGTATCAAAACTGTTATCACTTCTTACTCTACAATACAATCCATCAATTATTTTTGCTCTTCCCTGAATAATATCTATACTTACATCATTATTATTGCTAAATCCTTCACTTATCATCTTTACTATGTGAATAGTTATCTCCTTTTCAGTTTTTATTTTAATTTTAAAATTTTTTACTAACTCATAATTTTCATCTTGATCATAACATTCTATTTTAATTGCATTTTTTGTATAACCTACACTTTTCCCATCGTATTCAATATAATTATCTGTTATAGTTAAAATCAAATTTTGCATGAGTTCTGATGATGAACGCTTAGAATCTGAAGGAATAGAATAAATTTTAACTTCATTAGGTTTATCTTCTTCTATAGTTATAATAGCCGAATAATAAGAATCTGGATTTGCCTGATTTTCTAATATTTCATATCTTTTGAATTGAGATATTATATTGCCATTTATAGAATAATTACCATTTATTTCATATTTTTCATTTTCTCTTGAAGCCTCAACTACATTTTGAGCTAAATTTACTGCTATAAGCTTATCTTTAGCTTTTGTATCTATTTTCACAGCCATCAAAAACATATTAGATAATGGAACTATTATTATAGATAAAATTGCTATAGATACTAGAAGTTCTATTAAACTCAAACCTTTCTCACTCTTTATAATCTTAAACAAAACATCATCCTTCCTCTATCTATGAATTACAATGTTTCCCTTCTTAGTAGCTATATTAATTCTAGGTTTTTCAGGATCATCATTTGATATATTTACTTCTAACTTTAAATCTGTATCGTTTATTAATGATAAATATACACCGCTATTATCATTTTCTTCTTTTCTTAAAGAACTGACTATCCTCAAAACTATATTTTTGCCAATTGGAATAAATGGAATCATATCATCTTTATAATTTTTAGGCATACTTTGAAGCTGTGTTTTGTATTTATAATAATATTTTCCATTATGTTTCATAAATCTAAATTCAACTTTTTCTATACCCGCATTATCGCCATATATGTATGAATTACCACTATTGTCATTTGAACGTCCTATGACAACTGTAGGCAAATCTGCAGTAATAGGCCTTAATCCCATATAAAAATCAAAATTTTCTCTAGCTACTTTACTGCCATTCGAAACAAAAGTTTGAAAATCATCTGTCTTTCCTCTTACATTATATCCTTTAAAATATTTAAAAGGATTATCTACACCATAATCACCAGACATACGTAAAATGCTTTCTTCTTTACTTACGACATAAGGAATTAAGTAATAATCTAATGTAATAATTCCTCTAAGCAAATTTGATTCCATATTTATAGATATATTTTTAACAACTGTTCTCTTTGTTTTAAATTCTAACTGAGTTAAAAAGTCCATTAATTCACTAAAACTATTTCTTTCAAAAACTATATTTGCAGTTATCTTTTTTACTTTATCAGTTTTATCATCTTTATTTTCTTTATCTATTTTTTTTTCTGTAATTTTATTTCCTATCTCTTGATACATATTTGAGTACTGTTCTAATAAGCTTTTTTCTTCTTTCTTTTTTTCATTACTGCCAATTTCTTCTTTTTTAGGTTCTGTAAAAGAAATGCTTACTACTTTTAAATTGGATTTTTTTATTATACTATCTAATTCAACAATTATATCTTCTTGAGCTTCATCTGAATAAAAATTTCTTTCAGCAAGCAATATTTTAGAATTCAAAATTTTATACTCTTTATATATTTTATTCTTTGGTGAGAGTATTTTTTCAAAATTTAATTTGTTTTTCTCCATTTCTTCTACTTGCATTTGAAGTTTAACTATTTTTTCATGCTGTGGAGTATATATAAATTTATAATATCCAAACACAATAACTATTCCTATGAGAAACAGCAGCATATTTTTTTCTCTTTTACTCAACTTCATCCTCTGTCACATCCCTAAAATAACATTTAACTGTAAATACTAAATTGTCTGTTTGACTGTGCTCTTTGCTAATCACATTTACATTGACATTAGAAAAATACCCTAAATTTTTCAAATTATGCAGAAATTCAGCAATTAATATCCTGTTTACTGTTACCCCCTGTAAATATATTTCTCTTGAATTTGCATTTAATGAAGTAATAAACATCTTTTTAGGCATTACATTTTTTATATCATTTATGACATCACTATTTATATTATCAGTACTATCTATTCTATCTATTATTCTCGTAAGACTACTGTAATACATATTCAATATTTCAGCTTTCTTTTCTATATTCTTATATTCATTTAATTTTTCCTTTACATCTTTTGAACTCAAATACTCTTTTAACAAATCAAGTCTTGCTTCAAGTGATTTTATCTTTTTATAATTATAAATAAAAACTCCAACACTAGTAGAAAAAATTATAATAATCACCAGAGTTAATGACGTATATTTTTTAAGTACATCCCTTCTCTTTTGAGTATACTGTGAAAAGAAATTTATATCTCTCATACTTTCACCTACCTTCTTATAATTGCTGCTATACAATTTAAATACTGGTCAATGTCTATTTCCGAACAGTCTTTTGAAAATTTTACAGCACTTAATTCTTCGAGCTTAAAGGTAGGTATGCCTAATCTATCTTCCATATAATTAACTAAACCCTTAATTCTTGAACTTCCACCGTAAATATAAACTTGATCTACTCTATTTCCCATATTTCTACTTGTATAGTATTGAAAAATTCTCTGTATTTCACGTATCCATGCATCTATGTTAGATAAAAATATTTCATTTATCACAGTAGGATGAGAAAGTGTCCCATTCGAAAATTCTATACTGCCATGTTCTTTTTTTTCAATGTCAGCTTTTTCTAAAGATAAATTGTAAGATTTTGCAATATTCATATTTATATCTTTTCCACCGAGGGGAATCATCCTATTGAATTTAAGTAATCCCTTTTCTATTATGATTACATTTATATATGAATGACCTAAATCTATAAGTACAACAGTTTTACCCAAACTGTAATTTTCACTATTTACTTTTATTTCATTATCAAATAATTTTGATACTGCATTTGAATGGATATCTAACGAAACAGGTTTTAATTTTAAATCTTTAACTAGATTATAATATTTCTCAGAAATGTCTCTAGGAAGGACTGCAACTAGCACTCTCAATTTTTTTACATCTTCTTCAGTAAATTCTTTTAATACTCTATATTCTACTGCATATTTATCAAACTCTATTGGAATTTGCTGCTCTATTTCAAACTTAATCATAGAATCAAGCTCTTTTGCTTTAACGAAAGGTAAAATTAATTCTCTAGTAATTAAAGATGTACTTCCTACTGTACATACCATATTTTTTACCTTTACTTTTTCTTTTTTTATATAATTATCTATTACATTTTTTATACTATCAGTATCTAAAATGATGCCATCTTCATATGTCCCTGATGGTGTTTCAAAAGAAAATGCCTTTTCAATGTAAACCACTTTATTTTGAAATTTTCCTACAACTATTTTTGTACTGTATGAACCTATATCTAATGATATAACTTTATTTGAAAACAACTTGTCCACCTCACAATTATCAGCCTATAAAGCTAATATACCAATGTATAATTTGACTTCCGTACAGCATAGTTATAAAGCTTGCTGTAGCTATAAATGGTCCAAATGGAATAAAATCTTTTCTACTTTTAACTTTAAGTATCAGTAAAAATATAGAAAAAACTGCTCCAATTACAAAAGAAATAAAAGTAATCAGCAGTATATTTTTCCATCCTAATGCAAAACCCAAAATGCCCATTAATTTAATATCTCCTCCACCCATTGCTCCATTGGTTGCAACAGCTATTATTAAAAATAATCCTCCACCAATAATTAAACCTAAAAGTCCATCAAAAAAATAAATTTTTAATTTGTATAAATTAAATATAATACTAACTGCAAGTCCTAATACTACTAATCTGTCGGGTATAATTTGAAACTTTAAATCTATAAAAAAAATTACTATTAAAAGACTTGAAAAAATTGCATACTTTATGAATAAAAATCCAAAACTGTACTCATAATACAAAAGTAAATATAAAACTGCATTTAACAGTTCAACAATTGGATACTGTGGAGAAATTTTTTCTCCACAGTATCTGCATCTGCCCTTTAAAAACAAATAGCTAAACACAGGTATTAAATCTAATATATTTAATTTTGTGCCACACACTGTGCAATGTGAAGGCGGATATACAATAGACTCATTTTGCGGTATACGGAATATACATACATTTAAAAATGAACCTATTAAAATTCCAAAAACTATAATTACACAAATCATTTTCAATCCTCTTTTATTATGCTTTTATAAAATCAAAATAAATAGAAATAAAATTTGTTATCTTCTATTGGTCATATAAAGTTTTTTCTTCACCATTTACAACTGCTTTGATAGTTATTTTAGCAATATCATCACCATCAACATCAACGGTAACTTTCCAAGTTCCACTACTACCACTTTGAATCTCAGGTACTTTTTCTAAATAATCTTTGTTTACTAATTTCTTTCCTATTCCAGAACCACTTTTAAGTTCCTGTTCTGTATTATCTACAAAATCTTTATCATTCCCTTCTTCTAAATCTCCTGCAACCCAAGCTGTTTGAATTTGTCTTGCTATCATAGCTGCATTTGCTTCATCTACACCTTGTCTACTTCTATTTAAAACACCTGTAAATCTTGGTATCGCAAGAGTAGCTAATATTCCTAATACTGCTATAACTACAATAAGCTCAACCAATGTAAAACCTTTCTTATTTTTTAACTGCTTTCTAATTTTTTGCAACATAATTTTTCCTCCTTTAAAGTATAAATTTTAAAAGTTTTTAGTTTTTTTCATTTTAGTTAATAATTAAACTTCTAAACTTCCCACCTCCCACAGCTTAATTAAAATTTTACTGTATTAATCATATCAAACATAGGAAGTACCATAGAAATAACTATAGCACCTATTACTAAAGCCATGATTACTATCATAAGAGGCTCCAGCAAAGTAATCATCTTCTGAAGCGATACTTCAACTTCTTCATCATAATAGTTTGCAGTTTTATCGAGTATTTCATCAAGAGCCCCAGAGTCCTCACCTATCTTTATCATAGATATAACCATTGGCGGAAAAAAACCAATACGGCTAATGGTATTAGCCAATTCTGTTCCCTTCCTAACTTCTTCCTTTGCACTAATAAGTCCCTTTTCTACAATTTTGTTTTGGACTATTTTTGATACAACTTCTAATGCCTGTATAAGTGGAATACCGCTTGATAAAAGAGTTGAAAGTGTTCTGGTAAAACGTGAAGTAACTACTTTTTGAGTAGTTCCTCTAACTACTGGTATTTTCATTTTTATATTATCAAATAAAACTTTTCCACTTTCTGTTTTAATATATATTTTCAATATATAAACACCTACTGCTGTAGCAATTATTACAGCATACCAAAAACTTTTTAAAAAATCACTTATTGAAAGTAAAATTCTAGTCGGCAGAGGAAGTTTTACTCCTGAACCTTCAAACATTCCTACAAATGTCGGCATTACAAATGTCAAAAGAAATGTAACTATTCCTAAAGATACTATACTCAAAATTATAGGATATACCATTGCACCCTTTACTTTATTCTGTATTTTATTTTCTTTTTCATAATGATTTGCCATTCTCTCCATTATAATATCCAGTGTACCACTGACTTCTCCCGCTTCAATCATGTATATGAATAGTTCAGGAAAAATATCATCATGTTTTTTCATAGCTTCTGATAAAGCAGCACCTTTTTGTACATCTTCATATACTTGTTCAATAACTTTTTTAAGTTTTTTATTTTCAGTTTGACGCCTGAGTATATCCAGACAATTTATTATAGTTACACCTGCATTGAGCATGACATAAAATTGCCTACAAAATATTGATATATCTTTTATTTTAACTTTATTAAATATCTTAAAACTCTTTATATCTTTACTTTTATGCACCTCTTCTACAAAAATTGGAAAATATTTTTTTCCTTTAAGCATATTTATAACTTGATTTTTTGTAGAAGTTTCATAAACTCCATCAATCTTTTCACCACTACTGCTCACTGCCTTATATTTAAATATGGGCATAAATCCACCCCTTTATCTTTAACATCTGTTTAAAAATTTTATAATTTTACACAATATATATGCCCAAAATTTACATATTAAAACCCAATAAATTTTTCTAACATCTCTCTTTCAACTGCATAATTAAGTGCTGTCTGTCTACTTATAATTCCTCTATTGTAAAGCTCACTTATAGAACTGTCCATAGTTTTCATTCCATATCTCAATCCAGTCTGTACTATTGTCTGCATCTGATGAGTTTTACCTTCTCTTATGAGATTGCGTATAGCTGTCGTTGCAATCATTATTTCAAGTGCAGCTACACGCCCATCACCATCTTTTTTAGGTAATAACTGCTGAGAAATTATCCCTTCTAAAACTGTAGAAAGTTGAATTCTAATCTGATGCTGCTGATAAGGCGGAAATACATCTATTATTCTATCTACAGTTTTAGCTGCACCTATTGTATGTAAAGTAGACATTACTAGATGTCCAGTTTCTGCAGCAGTTATAGCAGTAGATATAGTTTCCAAATCCCTCATTTCCCCTACTAAAATAACATCAGGGTCTTGCCTTAATGCAGCTCTTAAAGCATCTGCATAACTAGATGAATCATTGCCTATTTCTCTCTGATTGACAATACTTTTTTTATGTTTATGAAGATACTCTATCGGGTCTTCTAAAGTCAAAACATGACAGGTTCTATTATTATTAATATAATCTATCATAGCAGCCAATGTAGTAGATTTTCCACTTCCAGTTGGTCCTGTCACTAAAATAAGTCCTCTCTTTTTACTTGCCAACTCTTTTATAACAGGCGGCAATCCCAATTCTTCAATAGAAGGTATTTTTAAAGCAACTACTCTAATAGCCATTCCAAAACTTCCTCTTTGTTTGTAGACATTTACTCTAAACCTGCCTAATCCAGTACTTGAAAAAGAAAGGTCTACTTCTCCTTTTTCTTGAAGTTTTTTAAACTGATTTTCAGTAAGTACTTGTTTAACAAGTCTATTCGTATCATCTGGAGTTAATATTTTTTCTCCATATCTTTCTAATCTGCCATTTATTCTTATAATCGGTGGCACTCCAACTGTTATATGCAAATCTGAAGCATTCATTTCTACTGTTTTTTTTAACAAATCCAGCATATCCATAAATAATCCCACCTAATCTAAACTATAAGTAATTTTCAATAATTCTTCTATTGTAGTTATTCCCTCTAAAACTAATTCTACACAGCTCTCTTTAAGGGTTATCATACCTTTCTTTATTGAAATATCCCTCAAAATATCAGCACTTTTCCTATTATCTATCTCTATTCTCAACTTTTTATCTATTGGCATGATTTCATGTATAGCTGTTCTCCCTTTATAACCTGTATTGTTACAGACACTACATCCTCTACCTCTATACAAAAAAATATCTTCTTCTTGCTGTATACCCAATAAATCTTTTTCGAAACTACTAGCTGTATACTTTTCCTTACATTCATCACATATTTTTCTAACTAACCTTTGTGCTACAACACCCACTAAAGAAGTAGATACAAGATAAGGTTCTATACCCATATCCATAAGTCTTACAATAGTTGATGCCGTATCATTAGTATGCATTGTACTCAAAACAAGATGTCCAGTTATAGCTGCTCTTACTGCTATCTTAGCCGTTTCTACATCTCTTATTTCTCCAATCATTATTATATCTGGGTCTTGTCTTAAAATTGACCTTAATGCATTGGCAAAAGTAAGCCCCGCTTTTAGATTTACAGAAACTTGATTTATTCCATGAATTTTGTATTCTACTGGGTCTTCCACAGTTATAATGTTTTTGTTTGTAGTATTCAATTCTCTAAGAATTGTATATAGTGTAGTAGTTTTTCCACTTCCAGTTGGTCCTGTTACTAATATAATTCCATTAGGATTCTTTATAATGGAATCAAATAACTTTAAATTTCCTTTTGAAAAACCTAATTCCTCTTTTGTTTTTAAAAAGTTACTTCTATCTAATAGTCTTATAACTACTTTTTCTCCATAAACAGTCGGCAAAACCGATATACGCAAGTCAACATCTCTGCCATCAATAAGTATCTCTACTCTACCGTCTTGCGGTATCCTCTTTTCTGCAATATCCATTTTAGCCATAATTTTAATTCTAGTTACAATTGCTGAATGAGTCGATTTAGATGGAGACATAATTTCCTGCAAATCCCCGTCTATTCTAAATCTCACACGAACATTCTTTTCAAATGGTTCTATATGTATATCACTTGCTTTTGCCTTAATAGCCTGTTTTATAATTGAATTAACAAGTCTAACTACTGGTGCATTATTAATTTCATTTAAAATATTTTCATCTATTTCAGTAATATCGTCAACATCATACTGTTTTTTAAAATCTTCTATTGCCTTTTCTGCACTCTGTTTTCCATAATATCCATCTATAGCATTCAAAATTCCCTGTGTCGTCGATATAACAGGTTCTACATCTAAACCAGTAGCTATTCTAACATCATCTATTGCATATATATTTAGAGGATCAGCCATTGCTAAAACTAATTTTCCCCTATCTTTTTTTATAGGTATAATCAAATGACGTCTTGCCAAATTTTCACTTATAAGTTTTGGTATTTCAGGGTCAATATAATATTTATCAAGGTCCATATGAGGTATACCTAATTGAAATTCTAAAACCTCAATAATTTGTTTTTCCGTTATCAAACCCTGCTGTATTAAAATCTCACCAAGTTTTTTTCCCGATTTCTTTTGAAGTTTTAAAGCTTCTTCTAACTCCTCACGAGTAATTAGCCCTGCATCAACCAACAAATCGCCTAATCTTTTTCTACCGTTCATAAACCCACCCTCACAAAATTCCCTATAAATAAATAAAACTAACTATAAATCATAGTTAGTCGGTTACGCCACTGCATCAATATGGGATAAGGCGTCCAAATTTGCCCATATATCATCTGCTCTCAACTACTACATAATCAAGTTTATATTACTATTTTATCGTAAGCTCTGATAATATTCAATATTTAACTTTTTTTAATCTTTCTTCGCAAATTTATTATCCATTTTGTTATTTATTAAACAATTTATTTTCCATTTTTTCATTTTATAACATTTTTATTCCTGTGTCTATAACATTTAATCATAGACCACTAAATCACCTTAATAATGAATAGGACAATTTAAAAAATGCATAAAATTTTACTGAGGTGAGGGCATTGAAAATACACTTGTATTATAAAGGTATAAAATTTGAAAATTTGTCTAAAAAAAAACAAGAAGAAATAAAAAATAATATAACAAATATAGTTAAAAAAAATGCAACAAGACAACTAATAAAAATGTTAAATGAAGGAAAATCAGCATCAGAAATTAAAGATTTTTTAGGAATAGATTAAGTAAAATTTTATTTAACACTTAAACCCTACAATTTATATTTATAATATTGTCTTTTTAAGAGTATAGCAAATGAAATTCTTATGACAATAAGAGCTGGCAAAAAGAAGAAAAATGAAGTCTCTATTCAAGAACCTATAGGCGTAGATAAAGAAGGGAATGAAATATCTTTAATAGATATTTTAGGAACTGACACAGATTCAGTTGTTGATGAAGTAGAACTAAAATTACAGATAAAAAATTTATACAAAAAAATGACTAATGTCTTAAAAAACAGAGAAAAAATAGTAATAGAACATAGATATGGATTAGCTAATGGTGGCTGTAAAACTCAAAGAGAAATAGCTAAAATGTTAGGAATTTCTCGCTCATATGTTTCAAGGATAGAAAAAAAAGCTCTAAACAAATTAAAAAAAGCTTTTAATAATTGTAGCTTAGAAGACCTAAAAAAATAAAGGTCTTCTTACTATTTTTTGAATATAAATTTTAAAATAAAATTTGAAAGTTATAAATATATATCATCTAAAATATACAATAAATAGATAATTTTTTTTAAAAACATATAATGAAATGTAAAAATAGACATAAAAGGTGATACTTATGAAAGGTGCAATATATTCTAGAAAATCTAAATTTACAAGTAAAGGTGAATCAACTAAAAATCAAATAGAAATGTGTAAAGAATATGCAAAAAATCATTTTAATATTAATGAATTTATTATTTATGAAGACGAAGGCTTTTCAGGTGGAGATGCTAAAAGACCTGAATTTATAAAAATGCTCGAAGATGCAAAAAAAAATAAATTCAAAATACTCATCTGCTATAGGCTTGACCGCATTAGTAGAAATATATCAGATTTTTCTAACCTCATTGAACTGCTTCAAAATAATGGAATATCTTTTGTATCTATAAGAGAACAATTTGATACCTCTACTCCTATGGGTAGAGCTATGATGTATATAGCATCTGTTTTTGCACAACTTGAACGCGAAACCATAGCTGAAAGAATTAGAGATAATATGCTTCAGCTCGCAAAGACTGGAAGATGGCTCGGCGGAAAAACTCCAACCGGATATGAAAGCAAACCAATAACATATATAGATTCTAATATGAAACAGAAAAAAATGTTTAAATTATCTCCTATAGAAGAAGAACTAAAAATAGTAGAAAAAATATACAGTAAATATATAGAATTTCAAAGCCTGTCTAAACTTGAAACATACTGCATACAAAAAGGCATAAAATCAAAAAATGATAAATATTTTACCAAATATACACTTAAAACTATTTTAACAAACCCCGTATATGCTAAAGCTGATACGGATATTTACAACTATTTTCTTGAAAAAGGTGCTCAAATTGCAAGTTCTAAAAGCGAATTCAATGGCAACTACGGTATAATGGCTTATAATAAGAAAAATGTAAAAAAGGGGAAATCTGTAAAAGATAAAGATATTTCCGAATGGATAATTGCTGTTGGAAAGCATAAAGGCATTATATCAGGTAAAGACTGGATATTAGTACAAAATAATCTTATTAAAAATAAATCAAAAGCTCCAAGACAAGGAACTTCTAATACTGCTCTTTTAAGTGGTTTAATTAAATGTAAAAAATGTGGTTCTTTTCTTAGGGTTAAATATGGAAGCAGAATAAAAGGATGTAATGAAAGATACCATTATTATGTTTGTAATAATAAAGAAATTTCTAGGGGAAAATTATGCAATATCAACAACTTAGTTGGCAGACATGCAGATGAAAAAGTAGCAGATATGTTAAAAGAAATGATAAAAAATGGAATAATTGATGATATAGATAAAATAAAAAAAGATTTAAAAAATGAAGAATTTCAAAATAAAAAAATACTAAAAAAAATAAATGAAAATAAATTGACTATTCAAAACCTGCTGGAACAATTAAAACAAAACAAAAGTGAAATCGTAGCAAAATATATATTCAGTGAAATTGAAAAAATAGATAGAGAAAATGAAAATCTCAAATCTAAACTAAATAATAAAACTACAGAAGACGAAATTTTCAATATTGAAATTTTAAAAAATACAATGATTAAATTTTTAAATACTTATGATAAATCAAGCTTTAATCAAAAAAGAAATATGTTAAAATCCATAATTGAAAAAATTGAATGGGATGGTGAAAACCTCTATATACACATATTATAAAAATCCATAAATTCGTAAACTTCCTCATTGCATTTTGTATGTATAGCATTTTCAATACATCTTGCTGCATAAGTTGCCAATCTCGTACCTTTACTAGCATCAAATGTTGTTATTGCCTTTATTAATCCTATTGTTCCTATTGAAATTAAATCATCTATATTATACCCTGAGTTATGATATTTTTTTACTACATGGGCAACTAATCTAAGATTTTTTTCAATTAGTATATTCTTTGCTTCATTATCTCCTTGAGAATAAAGCATTAAATACTTTTCTTCTTCTTCTGGAGATAAAGGCTTTGGAAAAGAAGTATTATTTGATACAAATGAGACTACTAAAAATAAAAATTTCATTAAAAAAAATGAAAATTTCGGAAAACTTAACCACATGTAGTTTTACACCTCCAAAATTAAGGTCATTTTAAATTATATGTTTTTTATATATCAATTGTGCATGTCTTTGACATTATTTTTTATCAATAACCCATTTCAATAAGTCTTTTAGCTATATTTTTAAATATAGGTGCTGCAAATTTTCCACCACTTCCTTTTCTTTCAGCTATTATCGTTATAACATATCTTGATTTTTTTCCATCAAAAAAACCAGTAAACCATGCATGGACTGTTTTTTGCCCTCCTACAACTGTTTCAGCTGAACCAGTTTTGCCAGCAACTTCAATATCATCTATCTTAGCTGATCTTCCAGTTCCTTCCTCAACTGTTTGAATCATCATATCCTTTATTTTTTGTGCTGTATCTGATGAAATAACTCTATTGATACTGTCTTTTTTAAATTTCTTTTTGATTTTCCCATTATCACTTATGATTTCCTTAACTAATCTCACTCCCACATCTACTCCATTATTTGCAATTATATTGGTAAATTTAGCCACTTGAAGAGGAGTTACTTCCAAACAACCCTGTCCTATAGAAATATTCCCTATACCAGCTCCTTTAACATAATCCTCTGTTGGAAGTACTCCTTCGGTTTCTTTATCTATTTTTATTCCGGTTTTTTTTCCTAATCCGAATTTTTTAGCCATATTTAATATTTCTTCTCCACCTAAAATTTGTCCGATTTGAATAAAAACAGAATTACATGAAGCTGCAAATGCTTGTTTTAAATTCAAATTGCCATGTCCGCCTTTTTCATAACTGTGACATTTAATAATTATATCTTTACCTAATTTTTCATATCCCTTACAGTAAAAATTCTGCTGCATGTCTACTAATTTTTTTTCAATAGCTGCTGCTGCAACTATTATTTTAAAAATTGACCCGGGTGGAAATGATATTTGTACAGCTTTATTATATAATTCCATATTATTGCTGTTTAAATAATTTGCTACATTATCCGGATCGAAATTTGGTCTGCTTACCATTGCCAAAATGTCGCCACTCTTACTATCGAGAACTACAACACTTCCATCAAAATTATATTTATCAAATTCCTTTTCACTAATTTTTTGAATATTATAGTCTATGGTTGTTACTATATTTTCTTTTTTATTATCATCTTCTTTATATACTGCATAGCCAAATCCCGGAATAATTCTGTTCTTTGCATCTTTTACTACACTAATTACAGTTCCTCTATCTTTTGTAAGCTCTGTGTCAAAATACTTTTCTAATCCCGACATTCCAGCATTTTCAGATTCTTTTATATATCCTATTATATGAGATGCCAATTTACTTCCATCATATCTCTTTGTAATCTCCACTGTCTGTATACCCATACTTAATAATTCTCTAAGTATATCTATATCATAATATTTTATCAGCAGTTTTTTATATCTATCTTTTTTAGATAAAACTTTTTTCAACGTTTCTACATCAAGTTTCGTTGATATGCTTAAAAGATTTAAAACTTTATCATTTAATTTTATACTTGGATGTATAATAATATAATCTTCTTTTACCCTACTAGTTAAAGGTATATAATTCCTATCATAAATCTTACCTCTTTTGTCTACAATACTGACTGTTTCACTCCACTGTTTTACAGCCATTTGCCTTAAATCATTCCCTTTAATAATTTGTATATAGCATAATCTTCCTATTAAACAAATTAAAATAACTGTTACTAACGTAAACATTATAGTAAGTCTTTTTCTCAATTTTTTTAATCCTTTTTCAGACTTATCTTTGTTATCTTTAACAGACATAAAAAAACACCTTCTCACAACTGAAATTAACTATTTAAAATTATTTCCAGTTATGAAAAGGTGTATACCTTTATTAGCAATTAAATATTTTGTTTTTCCTGAATTATAGATTTAACTTTTGTTACTACTATATCAATAGCTACTTTATTATATCCACCTTCAGGTATAATAATATCAGCATATTTTTTTGTAGGTTCAATAAATTGCTGATGAGCTGGTTTTACCGTAAAAAGATATTGATTTATTATTGACTCAAGAGTCCTACCTCTTTCTTTCATATCTCTTATAATCCTTCTTATTACTCTAACATCAGCATCTGTATCTACAAATATTTTTATATCCATTAAGTCTCTAAGTCTTTTATCTTCTAATATCATAATACCTTCTAACATTATTATATCTCTCGGCTCTACTTTAATTGTTTCATCTTTTCTAATATGATTTGTAAAATCGTATATAGGTTTTTCTATCGGTTGTCCATTTAAAAGAGCATTTAAATGCTCTAATAAAAGTTCGGTGTCAAATGCTAAAGGGTGATCATAGTTCATCTTTGTTCTTTCTTCAAACGATAAATGCCTTTGGTCTTTATAATAAGCATCCTGCTCAATTACCGCAATGCTATTTTCTGGCAAAGATTTATAAATAGCTTTTGCTACAGTACTTTTTCCTGAACCAGTTCCACCAGTAATTCCTATTATAATAGGTTTTTTCAACCTAATCATCCTTCCTTTTTCTTCTTAATATAAAATATTTATCTACAGGTTTATCCATAAGAATTTTTATTTTTTGCTGTGCATGAGGAGCAACATCTATTTCATGTCCTTTATCATCTAACATAACATTTATTTTTTGCTTAATGAGTTTATAATCTGGACCAATTATTTCAATAAAATCTCCCTTAAACATCCTATTTCTCTGCTCAATAGTTGCATATCCAGTACTTTCATCATAATCCAAAACAATGCCAAGAAAATCATAATCTCTTATATAAGAACTTGAAGCATAAAGCTGAGCTTCTTCATTTGGTCTTCCAAAATAAAATCCAGTTGTAAATTTTCTATGACTTACTTTTCCAAGTTCTTCAATCCATTCAGGATCTATTTTATAATTCTCACCTAATTTATAATAATCATCTATTGCTTTTCTATATACCCTTACAGTATTAGCGACATAATATATACTTTTCATTCTACCCTCAATTTTTAAACTGCTAAGTCCTGCTTTTATAAGTTCTGGTATGTAGTTTACCATACACAAATCTTTAGAATTAAAAAAATATGTTCCTTTCTCATCTTCAAAAACCGGTATGTATTCACCGGGTCTTTTCTCTTCCACTAAATAATACTTCCATCTACACGGATGAGCACATTCTCCCCTGTTTGAATCCCTATTTGCCATGTAACTGCTTAAAAGACATCTACCTGAATATGATATACACATTGCCCCATGTATAAAAGCTTCAAGTTCTAAATCTTCTGGCGTATTTTTTCTTATTTCACTTATTTCTTTTAAAGACAATTCTCTTGCCAATATTATTCTTTTAACACCTTGTTTATACCAGAAATTAGCACTCATAAAATTTGTATTGTTTGCCTGCGTACTTAAATGAATTTCCAAATTTGGAGCATGTTCTCTTACATACATCAAAACTCCCGGATCAGATAAAATAACTGCATCTATATCCATCGTGCTTAATTTTTTTAAATATTCAGGTAGCTGCCTTAAATCATCATTATGGGGAATTATATTTAATGTTACATATACCTTTTTACCTCTGTCATGTGCAAATTTTATACCTTCATTCATTTCTTCAAATGAAAAGTTTTTTGCACTTGTCCTTAATCCAAAAGTTTGACCTCCTATGTATACTGCATCAGCACCATATATTATGGCATATTTCAATTTTTCCAAATCTCCCGCAGGTGCTAATAATTCTACTTTATTCACTATAACTCCTCCCTATTTTTATAAGATAATGCTACACCATCTCCAATGGGAATAATACTAGTTGTCAAATTAGGATGTTTAGATATATAATCCAAATATTTCCTCATTCTTTTAACTATCGTTATTTTTCTCCTTTTGACATATTTGTTAGATGCTATCATTCCCTTATAAAGCACATTGTCAGAAACTATAATTCCTCCATCATTTAATTTTTCATAGCATAGAGAAAAAAACTTCTGATAATGTCCTTTTGCTGCATCTAAAAAAATCATATCAAATTTCCCTTCAATTTTGGGAAGAACATCTACTGCATCACCAAATTTTATTTCTATATTTTTTTCATATCCAGCTTTTTTTATGTTTTTAGATGCTATTTCAAACATTTCTTCATTCTTTTCTATGGTTACAACTTTTCCTTTTATATTCATGGCTCTAGTAAATACTGTGGCAGAATAACCTATTGCAGTTCCTATCTCAAGTATACTTTTTATACTACTTGCCTTTATTACTACCTCTAAAAACTTTGCAACCTCAGGCTGTATAATAGGAACATTATTTTCTCTTGCATATTCTTCCATTTCATATATTATTCCCGAGCTTTTTGGAATCATATTTCTAATATATTCTTCAACCAATTCATTTACAATGTTACTCACCATAACATCTCCTTTACCATTAAAAAACTAATACGCGGAATCCTACCACGTATTAGTTTTTCCAAAATTTATTACATTTAGTAATTCCTATTTTTTGCTCTTAAATGTGCACTATAGCTTTTACTAAATGTATGACTCCCATCTCCATTTGAAACAAAATACAAATAATCAGTATCAGCTGGATAAAGTGCTGCTTTTATAGATGCTTTTCCCGGAGAAGCTATCGGCATAGGTGGAAGTCCAAATCTTTTATAAGTATTAAATGGAGAATTTATTTCTAAATCTTTATATGTCAATCTTTCTTTTCTCTTTCCCAGTGCATATTGTACTGTTGCACACGATTGAAGAAGCATATTCTTTTTTAATCTATTATGAAAGACACTTGAAATAATAGCTCTTTCTTCATCAAGTTTTGCTTCTTTTTCAATTATAGAAGCTAATGTGACAACTTCCACTACACTCATATTCAACTGCTCAGCTCTTTCATAATACTCTTTCTTAAAAACTTCATCAAATCTTTTTAACATCTTATATATTATTTCTTTTTCTGTTATATTTTTTTCAAATTCATATGTATCTGGAAAAAGAAAACCTTCTAACCTATTCTTCCCTTTAGGAATTCCTTTTAAAAATTTAAAATCAAAATCGCCATTTTCTATAACATACATCAATTTTTCTCTATCAATATTTAATTTATCATTGTTTACAATTCTATCGACAATCTGCTTCAATTCAAATCCTTCTGGAATTGTAATTCTTACTGTTTCTTTATAAACATCTCCAGATATAATCTTATCTATAATTTGATACATACTCATTGACTTTTTAAATCTATAACTACCTGCTTTAAATAAATTGTCCGCTTTTTTCTGTTTACTTACTAATTTAAAAACAAATTTGCTCTTTATAAGATGATTTTCTTTTAAAATAGATGCTATTTTACTAGACGATGAACCTCTAGGAATATTAATTATTATATTTTTATTATCATTTTTATCCACAGGTCCTTTTAAACTATTAAAATAAAATAATAAAGCTACTAAAGCAATTATAAATATGCTCAATTTAATTATTAAACTTCTTCCTTTGTTAATAGAGGAATCCATTTTTTACCTCCAATGCCTCTTTGATAAATTCTTATACTATTATACATTTGTCATCAATTTTTTACAAGTTTTTTATCATAAAAATAAGTCCGAAAAAATCGGACCTTACTTTAAAAATTCAAACCAATTATCAATGGTACTAATATCGGAACTATACTCGTCAAAATTAATCCTGAAAAAAAGGAAATAACTGATATGCTGCTGTTTGTTGCTTTAGTTATTACAGGCAGTGCAGTATCCATAGAAGTAGCTCCAGCAGCTGCAACTGTTTCAATATACCCAATATGTTTTGCAATAAGTGGTATCATGATAATAGATGTAATCTCTCTTAAGACATTTGCTAAAAAAGCTATTGTCCCAAGTTTTGCACTATATTTGGAAAGTTCTATAGCAGATAGAGAATACCAGCCTAATCCCGCCCCTACTGCCGCTGATTCTATCAAAGACAAATTTATTAAAAAACTTGCTATTATACTTCCAAATAAAGTACCTATTACAATCATAAAAGGTACTAATATAATTTTATAGCCATATTCTCTTATATCTTTTAAAATACTCTTATTTCCTCCAATATCTATTCCCACAAAAAATAATAAAAGACACAAACCCACATCAATGACAAAATCAATATTTCCTATTAACATCTCGGGAGTCATTATATATCCAAAAATTATACCTAAAACTACAGATAATAATATTTGTAAAGTCATGCTCTCTTCTCCTCTTTTGAAACATTCATATATTTTGATATAACTTTTACTCCCAAGATGCTAAAAATAATTGAAAATATCGAAATTATTAACGCAGTAAAACCAAGTTTAGGAAATAATCTCAAAATCTCTTTATTTGTTCCTATTTTAACTCCCATAACAAAAAGCAAAAACAAAAGACAAACATATTGAATACTACTTACTTTGCCAGATATTTTTTTAGGAACTAGCTCCTTAAATCCTATATAAGCTCCTAGCGATATAATGGCCAAATATAAAAGTATTCTCATTTGTTATCCCCCCATATTTAACGCTTTTCTCAGGTTTAAATCTCCAATCTCTTTTATAACTTCTAATTCTTTAATTTTTATTTAAAACTTATAGCAATTATATTTACACTTCCATTATAATAGGTAAAATCATTGGTCTCCTCTTTGTCTTTTGATATAAATACCCCTTTAACGTTTCCTTAATAGCTGATTTTAAAGTAGCCCATTCTTTTATACTATTTTCTTCACATTTCTGAAGTGCTTCTTTAACTACACTTCTTGCTCCCTCCATAAGGTCCTCAGATTCTCTTACATATACAAAACCACGTGAAATAATATCTGGTCCAGCCATTATACTGCCATCTTCTTTTGATATAGTTACTACAACTACCATTAGTCCATCTTCTGAAAGATGTTTTCTGTCTCTTAGTACTATATTCCCTACATCTCCAACTCCCAGTCCATCAACTAATATGTTCCCACTTACCACAGAACCAGTAATACTGGCACTATCTTTTGATATTTCTATTATATTGCCATTTTCAGCTACAAAAATATTTTCTTTAGACATTCCAAGTGATTCTGCCAAAGTAGCATGCTGTCTTAAATGTCTATACTCACCATGTACTGGAATGAAAAACTTAGGCTTTACTAAAGAATGCATTAGTTTCAATTCTTCTTGACATGCATGTCCTGAAACATGAACATCTGCTAATGATTCATATATAACATTTGCACCTTTTTCAAAGAGTAAATTTATTACTTTAGCTACTGTTTTTTCATTCCCCGGAATCGGAGATGAAGAAAGTATAACTAAATCACCCGGTAATATCTCCATTTTTTTATGCTCTGATGAAGCCATACGTGATAGTGCCGACATAGGTTCACCTTGACTTCCCGTTGTAATTACAACTATCTCATTGTCCGGATACCTATTTAAATCATTAATATCTATAAGCATTCCCGTTGGTATATTTAAATATCCTAAATCAATTGCCACATTTACGACATTTACCATACTTCGTCCTGATACTGCTATCTTTCTATTAAATCTGTATGCAGCATTAATTATCTGCTGAATTCTATGAACATTTGATGCAAAAGTAGCTACTATTATTCTCCCTTTTGCGTTGCTAAATATGTTTTCAAAAGTTTCTCCCACAGTTCTTTCAGACATAGTATAACCGGTTCTTTCAACATTTGTACTATCTGCAAGCAATGCAAGTACTCCTTCTTTGCCAAGCTCTGCAAATCTATGTAAATTTATCATTTCTCCATCAATTGGAGTAAAATCTATTTTAAAATCGCCAGTATGAATTACTTTTCCAACAGGAGTATCTATAGCTAAACTCACTGCATCGGGAATACTATGACTAGTTTTAATAAATTCTATATTAAATTTTCCTAAAGTAATTTTATCTCCCGGTTTCACAACATTTAAATTGATACTATTTATCATTCTATGTTCTTTTAACTTATTTTCAACTAACCCTAATGTCAATTTTGTTCCATAAATAGGTACATTAATTTTATTCAATACATATGGAAGTGCACCTATGTGGTCTTCATGTCCATGAGTTAATACTATACCTTTTACTTTTTCTTTATTTTTCAATAGATATGTTATATCGGGTATAACGACATCAATACCTAACATTTCATCTTCCGGAAAACTTAACCCACAATCAACAACTATTATATCATCTCTATATTCAAAAACGGTCATATTTTTCCCTATTTCATTAAGTCCACCTAATGGTATAATCTTTAGTTTAGAAATTTTTTTTGGCACAATATCACTCTCCTGATCCATATAATAACTAGTTGAACTTTTACAACGATTATCTCATCAATTAAGTTCATTATACTTTAAATGGTATTATTTAGCAAGTACAGTTGTACTACAATTAATTACATAAATTTCCCCTAAAATTTCCTTTATATAATATATGATTACTTTTTAAATTAAACATTATGCTTTAAAATTTTTATCATTTATAAAAACTAACTTTATCAAACTGTTTTAAAACTAAATTTTAATAGAAAACTTAAAAAGAAAATATGCACTTATTAAAATGCCTACAAAATGCAGATATATTGATATAAAAAACAGGAGGCATTTCAACAAGTGCATAAATACAGTCATACTAAATTAATGCATCATCTTAAAAACAATTAATCTATAAAATTAATTGTACTTAAATCAAAATTACATATCTATTGACATTTAGAACACAGCCCAAAAAACTTAACTTTATGGTCCTTTATCTCAAATTTATAATTCTTTTCAATTTCTGCCTCTAGATGATCTAACAAATCTACTTCAACTTCTATAATTGCTCCACACTTTGTGCATATTAAATGATGATGCTGATGATCATCACTATTAATATTTAATTCATACCTTGCACAGCCATCATCTAAATTTATTTTTGTAATAATACCTAGATCATCTAATAGTTGCAAGGTTCTATAAACTGTAGCAAGCCCTATTTCAGGACAATTCTTTTTTACATAATCATAAACTTCTTCAGTACTTAAATGTTTACCCTGATTGTTAATTATAGTATCCAATACTGCTCTTCTTTGTGGAGTTAATTTATATCCTTTTTCTTTTAAAATATCTTTTAATTTTTCAGCTGAATCTATCATACCAAAACCTCACTTATCAATTAATAATTCATTTAAAATAAGTGTACTTATAATTATTTAATATGTCAACAATTAAATTTTTAAAAACATTTTTCTTTCTTACCTCCATATATACTACAGCCCTTACATTCACTGCATTTTTTAGGCACATCTACTAATGAATTACATCTAGGACATCTCTTTGTTTTACTAATATCTACTTTAAAACCACACTTTTTACATTCTTTAATCATAACATCACCTTATCAAATGAAAATGATTATATAAATCAATTGCATATTAACATTTTTTATATTAATTTTCAAGCCCCTATTAATCATTTAATTATTTTTCCATCATTTCTTCATATGCCTTCGCTACTTTATTAAATTCATCATCGTCTTCAACACATTCTAACATTTCTTCTCCATTTTCCTCCACTATTTTAAAAACTACAGCCTCTTCAGTATCTTCATCTAAAGGCAGTAAAATGGCATACTCTTTATTTTCAACTTCTAAAGTGGCAATAATCTCAAATTCTTTTTCATTGTTTTCTTCATCAATTAGAGTAATTATTTTTTCATTTTCCATAAAATCATCACCTCTCTGATATTTATTTTTTTCACCTCTGGCTATCTAAATATCCCTGTAAAATATAAACTGCTGCAACTTTATCAATAACCTTTTTTCGCTTTTTCCTACTAATATCAGCTGAAATCAACATTTTCTCAGCAGCAACAGTTGTCAATCTTTCATCCCACATTATTATTTCTACATCAACTTTTTTCTTGAGCTTATCTGCAAACTTTAATACTTTTTCTCCCTGCGGTCCTATCGTACCATTCATATTTTTTGGAAGTCCTATGACTATTTTCTTTACTTCCATCTTTTCAACAATTTCTTTTATCCTGCCGAAATCAGCTTTATTGCTGGTTCTTCTTATAGTTTCCACCCCTTGAGCTGTTAGGCCCAATAAATCACTTACTGCAACTCCTATGGTTTTATCTCCTACATCTAAACCCATTATTCTCATAATTTCCCTCTTTCTAAACTACTTTAATACAAAACAAAGGACAATAACTGCTGCAATAGCCACATAAAACACATTTATCTTTATCTACAACTACTTTGTCGTTTTCAATTCTTAATGCATTTGCTTTACATGCCTCAACACATCTTCCACATCTTTCACACCAAAAATCTATATGTAGCCTCCTATTTTGTCTCGAAAGCTTATCTTCTATTTCCTTTGGCACTTTTTCACCATTAAATCTACATACATTTGCAATAACTTCTTCAACTCTCTGCATACCAACAGCAATAGAGTCTAAAAATGGCAAGTTTAAAACAAATTCAAAACATTCGTCAATGTTATTTAGTAGATTTCCTCCGCCTAAAGGTTTCATTCCATATATTCCCTTGCCCTTGTCTTTAGCTAATTTTAATACTTCTACCATCTCATCGACAGTACCGTCTTGTATACCTAATCCATTTTTATTTATAATCGGATGTATAACTTCAATTTCATCCATATTTATGCTAGCTTTAACAGCTGCAATTGTATGAGTAGATATTCCAACTGCTCTAATTATTCCTTTTTCTTTCATCTTTATAAAATACTCTAATGCCTCATAATGCCCTTTTAATGTATACTCATTTTCTTGCTCATGTAAAAGAAAAATATCTATATAATCTCTATTTAACTCATCTAAAGCTTTTTTTAAGCTCTTTTCTGCTGTTTCTTTAGAATATGCATACGATTTAGTAGCTATAACTATATCATTCCTATATTTATTTCCTAAAGCTTTATTTATATAACCGTATGTTTTATACAACTCAGCTGTATCTATAAAATTGACACCTCTATCAAATGCCTCTCTTATTACTCTAGCTCCTTCTTCCAAAGGCAAATTTGCTTGAAGCGGTCCTACCGTCAATCCTCCAAAACAAAGTTTTGAAACTCTTATATTAGTCTTTCCTAAAATATTATACTGCATATTCATTACCTTCCTAACTACTTTTTATTTCATCAACTATCAAATACATCAATGTTATCCCTAAAAATATTATAGCAGTTGCAGCTGCAACAACTCCTGAATCATTAACTATAAAACCAACTACACAAGCAATCAAAACACCCAACAGTCCTTTAGCAAGATTGTTATATTTCTCTAACACCTTTTTAGCTACACCAAATGGTCTATAAAATAAAATACTCAAAAATAATATAGTTGTCAAAAGTACTTTACTCCATATAGTTATTTCTAACAGTTTTATATTCATGCAAATTTTTCTAAATATTATAGAATAAATAACTTTAAATCCTTCATTTCTTATCTGGCTTAAAGCATTTGCCAAATGAGTTTTATCATCAACAATATATAAATCCGTAAGCGAAATAATAAAAAGCAAAATTAAAACCGATAAAAAAATCAAACTAAAATCTCTCAATTTCAATCTCTTTTTAAAAAGCCTTAATATAACAAATACAGCTGAAATTACAGCAGTAATACTTCCACCTACATTTGCCCCTAATTTAGGATACCCTATAACATACACTATAAACATCAGAAAAATTACGGGCAACATCTTGTTAATTTTAAATCTATCTAATAAACTCATTATAAAAACTAAACTAGCTCCAATGAGTATACCCATATATTCATTACCTATGCCATAATACCTTGCTCCTATTATCGGATCATATCCTAAAAATGATAATTTCATTAACTTTGAATTGTTAAATAAATCTATTATTAATCCAATACTTGTAATACCCGATAATATTATTATACTATCTAAAGTTTTCCTTTTTAAAATAACAAGAGTGCTAGATATGACTATACTTATAATTATAACTAAAAAGAAACTTGTAAAAAGATTATTTACTGTAAATAACGGCAATATAAGCAGTGAAAAAGGTATTGACATCGTACCTAATAATAGATACTCAATATATTCAAAATGCTTTGATTTTAATTTGCTACTAAATTGTATTGCAAAAAATGTCAAAATAGATATGATAATCTCAAAAATAGCAAAAGCATATAAAATTTTTATTCTATTCTTATATAAAAATGCTGTTTCATTACTTAGATTTAATACAAAAGAAAAATTATCAGAAACACTTACTGTATTAAATGGTTTTCCTGTAAAATGTTTAAGCGAAGCATTAAAATATTCTGCAATATATGGAGCAATATCTATATTTCCTATTATACCTTTACGTTTTGTAGTTGAAGATGTCAATATTCTCTGATTATTATAATTATCAACTAATATTACCGGTGTCAACTTTTTCCCAACATCAGAAGATTTAGTTGACGGAAAAGGACTTAATATTAAAATCTGTGTATTACTTAAATCTATTAAATTATATATCTTTTTTATAAAAATATCTATATCACTTATTATTCTATTTCTGTGTACTTCATACATTTCCTGTGTAACATTACTTTTATAATTTTCAAGCCTGCTAATATCTCCGAGATCTATTATCATAAAATCATGAGTCTTTATAAATTCACTAAACTTTGTATAAATATATTCATAGTTAGTTTTTAATCCAAATGGATAATTACTATCTTTTACTACTACTTTTTCGTCTATTTTTCCATCATCAACTAATCCGTACTCATCCATCCCTATTAAAGCACCTAATCGAATCTGCTTATCATCTGTATCAGAATTGCCTAAAACTACGGATTTTATATTTTTCTTACTAAGAGAACTCCCTAATGCCCCTATATATGGAATATAATTATTACTTTTATTTATATTTATCAATTTTGCTATATCAATATTTATTATGTGTTTACCTTTATTTGTAAAACCTGTTCTTCTATTGTAAATTTCGTAACTATCAGTATTTAACTCAACAAATTTTGAAGTATAATATGTCCCATCTGTCCTTGCAGCTGAACCAATAGTAGCACAAGAACTAAATTCATTATTATGTCCGTATCCTCTAGTATTCATAAGTCCAATAGCTCCATTTTTTGCAAGGTTTTTAACGAAAGGCATCTTGTCAATATCATCTAAATCTAATCTGCTGACTAAAATCACTATTAGCTTATTTTCACTCCCACTTTGTGAAAAACAAAAACTGCTATATAATAACATTAATAATATTGAAATAAAAAAAATTTGAGCTGTCTTTTTCAAAACTACTCTCTCCTAATTTATTCTGATTAACGTTCTAAATAATTTTTCAATAATTCTTCTATCAGTTCATCTCTCTCAACTTTTCTAATAATATTTCTTGCATTGTTATGACTAGTTATATATGTTGGGTCTCCTGAAAGAATGTACCCTACTATCTGATTTATTGGATTATAACCTTTTTCTTTTAATGCCACATATACATCATTTAAAATATTTCTTATCTCACTCCCTTCTTCCTTATCAACACTAAATTTCATTGTTAAATTATTCAGTTTGTCATTCATTTTTTTCCCTCCAATTTATATATTGGTTATTTTTGTATAACAATATACGTTATAGTTATATTTTACCACTATTTTATCTAATATACACTTATAAATTATAAACGAAGGCATATGCCTTCGTTTATAATTTATAATTATTTTATACTATTTAACACTAACTCTTTAACTTTTGATAAAGCCTTATCTATTTTTGACGGGTCCTTTGCTCCAGCTTGAGCCATATTTGGTCTTCCACCACCTCCACCACCTGCAATACTAGCTACTTCTTTGATTATCTTACCAGAATGTATACCTTTTTTAACTGCTTCATCTGAAGCCATAGCTATAAAATTAACTTTTCCATCTTTTTCACTGCCTAAAACAATAAAGCTGTTTCCAAGTTTATCTCTTAATTTATCTCCTAAATTTCTTACGCTATTCATATCTAAATTTTCAAGTTTATATGCTACTACATTTATGCCTTCAATATTTTCAGCAGAATTAATAATTTCATCTAATGAAGAACTTGCTAATTTATTCTTTAACATATCATTTTCTTTCTGTAAATTTTTAAGTTCCATATTTAATACTTCTATCTTGTTTTCTATATCATTTACATTCGTTTTTAAAGCAACTGCAATATTTTTAATTTTTTTATTCATTTCTGACATGTATTTATATACTGCTCTGCCTGTAATAGCTTCTATTCTTCTTACCCCAGCAGCTACACCTGACTCACTTATTATTTTAAATAAGCTTATTTCACTTGAATTTCTTACATGTGTACCACCGCAAAGTTCTCTACTAAATTCACCTATGCTAACTACTCTTACAACCTGTCCGTATTTTTCTCCAAATAATGCTGTTGCACCCATCTTCTTTGCATTATCTAAAGAAGTTTCAATAATATCTACTTTTATAGATTCAAATATCTTTTTATTAACAATTTTTTCGATTTCTTCAATTTCTTCGTTTGTAATACCTTGAAAATGAGTGAAATCAAATCTCAATCTATCAGGAGTAACTAATGAACCTGCCTGTTCAACATGTCCTCCAAGTACTTCTTTTAATGCTTTATGAAGTAAATGGGTTGCTGTATGATTTCTAGCAGTATCAATGCGTCTTTCTACATCAATAGAAGCTTTTACATTTTCGTTTATACATACTTTTCCTTCTACTACTTTACCTATATGAAATACTATATTATTCTTTCCTTTTTTGCAGTCATAAATCTCTATTTTGAAATTTTTACCATAGATTTTTCCTCTATCTCCTACCTGTCCTCCACCTTCAGGATAAAATGGAGTTTTATCAAGTATAATAGTAATTTCATCACCTTTTTCGGCATCATCTACTATTTCTTTATCTCTAATAATAGCTAATATCTTACTTTCCGTTTCATATTCATCATATCCAACAAACTTTGAATTTATTCCTTCTGATAAATCAAATAATTCATCAGATTCCCAACCAGCTTCGTTTAATTCTTCTCTGGCACTTCTAGCTCTTTCTCTCTGTTTTTCCATTTCCTCATTAAATGCCTTTTCATCAACTTTCATATTTTCTTCTTCTAAAATTTCCTTAGTTAAATCTAATGGAAAACCATATGTATCATACAACTTAAATGCATTTTCACCAGATAAAGTTTCCTCATTATTTTCTTTTAGTTTCTGGATAAATTCTCTTAATATTTCCATGCCCTGATCTATTGTCTGCTGGAATCTTTCTTCTTCTATAGCTATGACTTTCTTAATATAATCTCTTCTTTCTATAAGCTCTGGATAGGCTTCTCCTGAAACTTCTATAACTCTATCAACTAATTCGTTTAAAAAACTACTTTCAATTCCCAATAATTTACCGTGACGAGCAGCCCTTCTTAATAATCTTCTCAAAACATATCCTCTACCTTCATTGCTTGGAAGGATTCCATCTCCTACCATAAAAGTAACTGCTCTAATATGGTCAGTAATTATTCTAATTGATATGTCATCTTTTTCACTGATACCATATTTTTTATTTGCTATTTTTACAACGCCATTAAGTATATGTTTTATAGTATCTATTTCAAAAATTGAATCTACATTTTGTATTATACAAGCAACTCTTTCAAGTCCCATTCCCGTATCAATATTTGGTTTTGGAAGTGGATGACATATACCATTTTCATCTTTATCAAATTGAGTAAATACATGATTCCAAAATTCTACATATCTGTCACAGTCGCAACCCGGCTTACAATCTTCACTTCCACAGCCATATTCTTCTCCTCTGTCAAAATAAATTTCTGAACAAGGTCCACATGGACCAGTACCTATTTCCCAAAAATTATCTTCTTTCCCCAGCCTAACTATCTTTTCTTCAGGTACTCCTATCTTTTTATTCCAAATTTCAAATGCTTCATCATCTTCTTCATATATAGATACCCATAATTTTTCAACAGGCATCTTTAAATGCTCAGTACAAAATTCCCAACCCCATGTAATAGATTCTTCTTTAAAATAATCACCAAAAGAAAAGTTTCCAAGCATTTCAAAAAAAGTCGCATGTCTTGCAGTTTTACCTACATTCTCTATATCTCCTGTTCGTATACACTTTTGACATGTTGCCATTCTAGTGCTCGGTGGAGTTTCTATTCCCATAAAATACGGTTTTAATGGTGCCATACCTGCATTAATTAATAATAAACTCTTATCGTTTTGAGGTACAAGTGAATAACTAGATTTTACATAATGACCTTTACTCTTAAAAAAATCTAAAAACTTTTTTCTTATCTCATTTAAACTCATTTTTTCCACGAATACTACCTCCCTCATTCTTTTTCAAGTCCAATAAGTCTTAAAGCAATTTTTTATTTTAATTTATATATTAAAGTTCATTAAACATATATTTAAACTCAACTTCCTTAATATTTAAAAATTCTAAATTAATTTTTAAAATTTTATAATTCTAACTAATAATCATATTTGATACTATTATGTCTAAATAGTATAACTTTTTGTAAAAAAATTTTTAAATTCCTAAACAAAAATAAAAACTCCCGTTCCTATACTAAATATATAGGGACGAGAGCTATCCCGCGGTACCACCCTAATTATTACCAAAAGGTAATCGCTCATTTAAAGCACTTTAACGAGTGCCAATCGTTAACTTCTAATCTATTATAAAAATATTTCGAAGTTAAAGCTCTAGAGCTGCTTCAACCACCCTTGATGAGAAGACTTCCAGCCTAAGGTCTTCCTCTCTATGCATCAGGTTTAGTTTACTCCTCTCCTTCATAGCCTGTACATATTCTTTTTTGTCTAGATTATATAGGATATGTTTATATTTGTCAATCCTTATTAGCCATTTTTAGATTTTTATCAACATTTTTACAATATGCTTCATAATAACTTTTATGCTTGCAGCAAATGGCACTGCAAATAACAAACCTATTATACCAAACATTTCTCCCCCTACTAGCAAAACTAAAATTACAAATATAGGATGAAGTCCCACGCTATCTCCAACTATTTTAGGTGATAATACAGCACTTTCTATCTGCTGAATTGTAAAAAAAGCTAAGATAACCCATAGTGCTTTAATAGGCTCATCTAGCAAAGCAACTATCACAGCTGGAACTGTACCAATTATAGGACCAAAGTATGGAACAACATTCGAAATACCAGCTATTGTTCCAATTAAAAATGCAAATCTAACTTTAAGTATTAATAGAGCAAATATGCTTAATATACCAACTATTGCTGCTATTACTAATTGACCTCTTATAAATCTACTTAAAACTTTATTTATATCTTTAAAAATACTTATCATCTCTTCTCTAAATTTTGCTGGAATAGAAATTATAACTTTCTTTTTAAAATAATCTGTATCTTTCAAAAAATAAAACGCATATATAGGCACAAGAACAATTCCTACTAGATTTGAAAAAAAATTCAATCCTTTCTGAGTTATATGCCTAAAAAGGTCTATTATATGTACTTGAATATTGTTTAAATATTCTCTCAGTGCAACATCTATGCCTACAAATTCAGGTGGTAAACTATTCATACTGACCATATATTTATAATATAAATTATTAATAAAATTAAATGTTCTATTTGTATAAGACGGCAAAATTTCCGTAAAATTTTTTATTTCTTTTGTCATTCTAGGAGTTATGGTAAATGAAAATATAGCCATAATTAAAAATATTCCAAAATAGACAATAGTTACACTCCAAAATCTAGATAATCTGTATTCCATCAATTTACAAATCAGCGGATTTAAGAGATACGCAAAAATTACAGCCCATATTATTGGAATTAAATTTGATATAATAACATTTCTATATACATAAAAAATTATCATAAATATTATTGCAATTACTGTCAAAAATATTATTATGTAAATTTTTCTATTAAATTTAATTTTGTATTTATAATTAACATATCTATTTCCAATATGAACTAAATAATACAATGTAAATATTAATAATACAAATAGTAAGCTATTTATTAAAATCTTAATTCCCACATAAATTAAATTAATATTTTTAGTATTTGTCAATAATTGTATAAAAGCACCTTGACTATCCATTTTATCACCTTAAAAAATTCATTAAAAGCAGCTTAAATAAGCTGCTTTTTACTATCTAAATAAATTCAATGAAGAAACTGCACCCATAAACTTTGAAGCATCTCTTATAGCCCTAGTACCTTTCTTCATTATTCTTCTTCTCTGTCTAGGACTAGTTTTATATAAAGCATACATGCTAGCTGTTACTCCAAATAAGCTGCCTGCTATTATTCCCGACATAAATCTGCTTCTCATATTAACACTCCTTTTTTTAAATTAACTCTTTCATTTCATTAAATTATGTGCATAAATTGATTCTCTATAATTAGTTTGTGTATATTACATTACTCTAATTCTAGAAATTTTTTCAAACCGCCAATATTATTTAAAATCGTATTTTTCATCTTTTCAGATAATAATATTTTAGAACTAGATAAATCAATAGATTTATCTACAGGAATAATTTGTATCCCGCTAAATATATCATCTAAAAAACCATTTGTTAATACTAATCCCAATATCATTCCATCATTATTTTTAAATAATATATCTTGTACAAATCCTATCAAAGCTCCTTTTTCAGATACTACTTCTTTCCCAATAATTTCATCAACTTTTTTGTAAAAATCACGGCTACCCATAAATTTCTTTTTTGATATGAGATTTTTCTTATATTTTGCTTTTATAAACTTTTTTTCTATACAAAAAATATCATTAAATTGAATTATCTTTATTTTGTGCAAAATATTTCCACAATCAATTATAAGTGCTGATAGCTTTTTCGAGTTCAAATCTATCAAAACATCCTTAACTTCTCCCTCTTTTTTTCCTGTGTCGCTACATATAACAGGATACCCAATTATTTCACTTATTCTAAGCATAACTATCACCATTTTAATTTTTTATAATATTTATTTTTTCTTTTTTAAACAAAAAAATGCACAAAATAATGTGCATTTTTATTTAACAGCTTTTTCTATTATTCCTCCACCTACTAATATATCTCCATCATAAAATACAACTGCTTGTCCCGGTGTTATAGCCCTTTGAGGATTTTCAAACTCAACAATAACTTTGTCTTTTTCTAAAGGTTTTACTACAGCCTCTGCAGGTTTTGCACTGTATCTTATCTTTGCCTGTACTTTTAATGGTTTAGTTAATTTGTCAACAGATATAAAATTTACATCTTGAGCTATCAATTTAAATGAAAAGACATCTTTATTTTCTCCTATAACTACTTGATTTTTTTCAGGTATAATATTAATTACATAAGCAGGCTTCCCAAGAGATAATCCAAGTCCTTTTCTCTGTCCAATTGTATAATGTATAATACCTTTATGTTTTCCCAATACATTACCTTTTGTATCTACAAAATCACCGGGCTCAATTTTGTTTTCTATATTTTCTTCAATAAAATTTCCATAATCATTATCTGGAACAAAACATATCTCTTGACTATCAGGTTTATTTGCGACATCAAGTCCAATTTCTTCAGCTATTTTCCTTATTTCTTCCTTTGAAGTATACTCTCCTAAAGGCATAAGTATATGCTTTAACTGTTCCTGCTTTAAATTATAAAGAGTATAAGTTTGATCTTTCATTTCAGCTGAAGATTTTTTTATTAAATACCTTTTTTTCTCATCATCATAAATTATCCTTGCATAATGCCCGGTTGCCACATAATATGCCCCTAAAGAATGAGCTTTTTTAAGAAGTTCTTCAAATTTTATATATCTATTACATGCAATACATGGATTTGGAGTTCTTCCTTTAAGATATTCATCAATAAAGTAATTTATAACTTTTTCTTTAAAAACAGATTTAAAATTTACAACGTAAAATGGTATGCCTATCTTATTTGCTACTCTCCTCGCATCGTCTGCTGCTGAAAGCCCACAGCATCCGTCCTCGCTTTCAATATATTCTTCACTAGGCTCTTGCCAAATTTTCATCATTACACCAATTACTTCATATCCCTGCTTTTTTAAAAGATATGCAGCAACAGAACTATCAACTCCACCACTCATACCTACAACTACTTTATTTTTATCTAATGCAGTCATACTTTCACCTACTAACTTTAAATTATTTATCTACTAGCTTTTATAAATTTTAACCCCAAAAAATTAATATCAATTGTTTGTTAAAAATAGTTTATATCTCTATGTAAAAAATATTCAAAACTTCATACAATAAACAAACCCAGGTTAAAACCCGGGTATTTTTTTATTCTTCATCTTCATCATCTTCATCGTGATGTTCATGAACATCTTCAACTGGTTTAAAATCTTCTAGCCCTTTAATAGTTATATTGTTTTTCTGTGCATAATCATATAAAGCTGCTTTTACTGCTTGTTCAGCAAGAACTGAACAGTGTACTTTTTGAGCTGGAAGTCCTTCTAAAGCTTCTACAACAGCCTTATTTGTAAGTTTAACTGCTTCTTCTACAGTTTTTCCCTTTATCATTTCTGTTGCAATACTTGATGTCGCTATAGCCGAACCACATCCAAAAGTCTTAAATTTTACATCGACTATAACCCCATCTTCAATTTTTAGATACATCTTCATTATATCCCCACATTTTACATTCCCTACTTGTCCAACTCCATCTGCATTTTCTATCTCTCCAACATTTCTTGGATTCATAAAATGATCCATAACTTTCTCATTATACATTATTTTGTCCTCCCTTTACTTTCTCATACAATGGAGACATCTGTCTCAATCTATCAACTATCTTAACAAGCTGTTGTATAGTATAATCAATATCTTCTTCTGTTGTAAAATCTCCAACAGTAAGTCTCAAAGAGCCATGAGCAATTTCATGCGAAAGCCCTATTGCCATAAGCACATGAGATGGGTCTAGCGAACCTGATGTACAGGCTGAACCACTCGAACCAGCTATTCCAACCATATCGAGACTGAGAAGTAGTGATTCTCCTTCTATAAATTCAAAACAAAAATTAGCATTTCCCGGATGTCTATTTTCTGGATGTCCATTTAATCTCACATAATCAATATTTTTTAAAACACCATCTATAAGCCTGTCTCTTAATTTTCTCACATGTTCAATATGAGAGTCAAGATTTTCTACTGCTAATTCTACAGCCTTTGCAAATCCAACTATCCCAGGTATATTTTCAGTACCTGCTCTTTTCTTTCTCTCTTGTGCTCCACCATGAATATGAGGATGAATTTTTACGCCCTTTCTTATATAAAGAGCTCCAACACCTTTAGGCCCATAAATTTTATGAGCTGAAAAATTCATAAGGTCTACACCTAAATCATTTACATCAATTGGTACATTCCCTAAAGCTTGTACAGCATCTGTATGAAAATATACTCCTCTTTCTTTTGCTATTTTAGCTATTTCTTTTATAGGCTGAATAGTTCCTATCTCGTTATTTACAAACATTATTGAAATGAGTATCGTCTTATCTGTAATAGAATTTTTCAATTGCTCCAAATCTACTACTCCATATTCATCAACATCTAAATAAGTAACTTCAAATCCATGTTTTTCTAGATATTCGCACACATGAAGTACTGCATGATGTTCAATTTTTGATGTAATAATATGATTGCCCTTATCTCTATTTGCAAAAGCAACACCTTTAATAGCCCAGTTATCTGCTTCAGAACCCCCGCTAGTAAAAAAAATCTCCTTAAAATCCGCACCAATAGCTTTAGCTATTTTATCTCTAGCTATATCTAAAGCTTTTTTCGCTTCTCTACCAAAAGAATGTATGCTTGAAGCATTGCCAAACTTTTCACTAAAATACGGCATCATTTCTTCAAGAACTTCTTTTTTCATTGGAGTCGTAGCTGAGTAGTCAAGATATACTTTTCTATTCATAAAATCATCCCCTCAAGTTAATTCATCTAATTTATTTAAAAATTTATTAATTTAAATATAATACATATAAGAATTTGAATCGTTTATTTTTTTATAATCATCAACCATATTTTGAAGAGTTATACTATCAATTACTTCATCTATGCTGACTTTTATCTTTTCCCATATAATTCTAGTTACACAGTAATCTGCTTTTGAACAATCATTATTATCGTCTTCTATAACACATTCTGCTGGTGCTATAGGTCCTTCTAAAGTTCTTATTACATCTCCTACTGTTATATTTTCAGGTTTATCAGCCAACATATATCCTCCTTGAGCTCCTCTTACACTCTTTACTAATCCTGCCTTCCTCAAAGAAGCTATAAGTTGTTCTAAGTAATGAACTGAAAGATTTTGTCTTTCTGCTATACTATTTAATGCTATAGGACCTTCCCCATAATTAAGAGCAAGTTCCAACATAGCTTTAAGTCCATATCTTCCTTTAGTAGATAACTTCACTTTTTCACTCCCTTCAAATTCCAACTAATTTACTTGGAATTTAATTTTAAGTATATTATACCCAAGTAAATTTGTCAACATTCAGGTAATAACTATTTACTTAGTTTTAATTTATAATCTGCAAATCTAATTTCTTTATAATTCACTACCCTTTAACCTATTTATATAACTTTTTATCTTTTCTTCTAATTTATTTTTTCCAGGAATATAATATTTAACATCTTTAATATTATCTGGCAAATACTGCTGTTTTATATAATTATTGTCATAATCGTGAGGATATTTATATCCTATTCCTCTTCCTAATTTTGAAGCTCCAAAATAATGAGCATCTTTAAGGTATGCTGGTATATCTCCTATATCTTTTGTTTCTATATCATATAGTGCTGCATCTATAGCCTTTATAACTGAATTTGATTTAGGAGCTGTTGAAAGCAAAAGAGTTGCCTCCGCCAAAGGTATCCTAGCTTCTGGAAGTCCTACCTGCAGTGCAGTATCAACACAAGCTTTTACTATACTAATAGCATTTGGATAAGCAAGTCCTATATCTTCTGAAGCTGTAACAAGAAGTCTTCTACATATAGAAATCAAATCTCCAGCTTTAATTAAACGAGCCAAATAATGAATTGCTGCGTCTGGGTCACTACCTCTTATAGATTTTTGAAATGCACTTAAAATATCATAATAATTATCTCCAAATTTATCAAAATTTAGTATCTTTTTTTGAGTACAATCATATGCAGTATTTAAATCAATATGAATTATTCCTCTTTCATCTAAATTTGTAGAAAATATTGCTATTTCCAGTGCATTTAATGCCTTTCTCAAATCTCCATTACTGACATTAGCTATATATTCAAGAGCTTCTTCATCTATTTTTATGTTTTTATCTTTTAATTCACTTTCAACAATTTTAATAGCTCTTTTTAAGCCATCTATAATATTAGATTTATTCAATAATTTAAACTCAAATATTGTCGACCTGCTGAGAATAGCCTTATAAATATAATGATAAGGATTTTCAGTAGTGCTCGCTATTAAAGTTATTTTTCCCGTTTCTATAAACTCTAGTAAAGACTGCTGTTGTTTTTTATTAAAATTTTGTATCTCATCAAGATATAATAAAACTCCATCTACAGAAAACAATGTATCCAGTTCATCAATAATATTTTTTACATCTTTAACTGACGCATTTGTCGCATTAAGTTTATAAAATCTCTTATTCGTCATATTAGCAATTATATTTGCTACAGTAGTCTTACCTACTCCGGGTGGTCCATAAAATATCATGTTAGTTATCCTGCCCGATTTTAAAATTCTATTTAATATTCTGCCTCTACCTAAAATATGTTCTTGTCCAAAAACATCCTCTAATTTTTCAGGTCTTATTCTTTCTGCTAATGGTTTATTATTCATACAGTACCACCAGTCTTTCTAATATTTTAAAATATTCCCTATGATTATATCATTTTGTAAAAATATCTAAAAGCTATTTATTTTAAGTTTTATATCATTTTAAATGGGTATAAGCTAAAAATAGCAAATAGTCATCTTGAATTCTAAGATAGATTATTTGACAATCTTATAAAATTTCTAATATAATTTATTTGAAAAAATATTCTAAAAAATTCAGATGGAGGAGATGAGTTTGTCTTATTTTAATTCGATAAAAAAGAAAATATCTATAATTTTAATAATTACTTTTTTGCCATTTGTAGTAAACATGTTTATCCTATTTGATACTCTGTATAAATTAAACGATGACGGTAAATCTATAAACATATCTGGAAGTCAAAGAATGAGAACTATGCTGCTAGGTCTTTATACTTTTAAATATTTAGAAGAAAACGACAGCAAAGTAAAGTCAGATACAAAAAAAATACTTGAAAAGGAATTAGCAACATATAGAAAGTACATGCACGCTTTGATAAAAGGAGATAAAGATTTAGGTCTTTCAAAAAATACAAATCATCAAATAGTAGCTCAATTAGAAAAAGCAAAAAAAATTGCCTATAAATATGCAGATAGTGTAGAAGCTGTTTTAAATGGCGAAAATATTGATTATAACAAAAAATACATTTTTAATAATGCAATGAATGTAAAAAATGAAATACATAAAGCAGTACAAATGTATCAGGAATCCTATGATAAAAAAATCAAAACTTTAAAAAATATAGAATATATCATATTGGTATTAGGTATCATTGTTTTAATAACAATTATTATGATTAGTTCTAAAAGTATAGCAAAACCAATTGAAAAAATATCGAACAAATTAAAAAATATAGCAAATGGCGAAGGCGATTTAACTGAAAGAATAAATATAAAATCACAAGATGAAATTGGAAAATTAGGTCAATATTTTAATAGATTTGTAGACAAAATAAGAGAGCTCGTAAAACAAATAGATAATACAGGAAACACTCTTCTAAAATCTTCAGAAACTCTTTCTAAATCAATGGAAGAAACTGCTGATTCAAATGAAAAAATGACCCTGACTATTTCAGAAATATCAGAAGGAGCTATGCAACAAGCTCAAGATGTCGAAACTATAGCAAATATGGTAGTCGATTTAGGTGAAAAAATTGAATACATATCTAACAATTCAAAAATCATGAGAGAAACTTCAAAAATAACTCAAGAAAAAAATGATAAAAGTTTAAAAACTATACATCAACTTAACATGAGAAATAAAGAAAGTATCGAAACTACAAAACAAATAGCTTCTGTAATTAATCAATTATATGTAAAAGCTGAAGAAATCAATAATCTCGTAGATGTTATAAATAATATAACTGAACAGACCAATTTACTAGCTTTAAATGCTGCTATAGAAGCTTCAAGAGCAGGCGAACATGGAAAAGGCTTTTCAGTAGTAGCTGAAGAAATAAGAAAATTAGCTGAAGAATCTAGTCAATCTGCTAAAAACATATCTTCCATCATTGAAGGCATTAGAAACCAAATTATTAATACTAAAGACATTATGGAAAAAATCGAAGTTATAATTGAAGAACAAGATTACGCCGTTAAAGAAACCGAAAATGACTTTAATAGTATATCAACAGCTATAAATAAAATGATTGCCCAAATCCAAGAAATAGATAATAAAATTATAGAAATGGACAAAAGTAAAAATAGCATTATAGACTCTATACAAAATATTTCAGCAGTATCTGAAGAAACTGCAGCATCAACACAAGAAATAGCTTCATTTGCCAAATCACAGCATGATTCTATAGAAGAAATTACTACTTCTTCTGTCAATCTAAACGAACTGGCAAAAGAATTAAAACAATTAGTTTCTAAATTTAAATATTAAAAACAAAAAAGCGTCAAAGACGCTTTTTTGTTTTTAAATTTTAAAATTAACCCTTTATCTA